>NZ_JBQSVT010000004.1:0-158034 GCF_052376555.1 Specibacter sp. AOP5-B1-6 | reverse complement strand
GAAGCTCAGGGCTGGTTTTTCACCCTGGCATGGTTGGCCGCTTCGGTGCGGCTCGTCGCGTTGAGTTTGCGCAGGATGGCCGAGACGTGGACGCTGACAGTCTTGGCGCTGATGAACAGTTGCGCCCCGATCTGTTTGTTGCCCAGGCCCTCCGCGACAAGGTCCAGCACCTGGGACTCCCGCGCCGTCAGCTCCAAGGTGTTGGGGCGTGTGCCGGCTCCGTCAAGGCGCAGCCCTGACCTGGTGGCGAAGTCCCTGGCAAGGGCCGCGACTAGGCCGGCCCCGATCGACTCTGCCCTGTCGATGGCGTCCCGGAGCGATGCAACAGCCGCGGCCTTGTGCCCGGCGAACTGTTCAGCCTGCCCCTTGCGCAGTGAAACATAGCATCTCAGGTGGGCAGGCAGTGCCTGGCACAGTTCCGCGGCACTGTGCCACGCGGCCGGGTCATTGCCGGTGCCCCCGTCCCCGCCGAGTTCGGCCTCAAAGAGCGCTGACCATGCCGGGTGCGTGGGCCAGAAACCGTCTCGTGACAAGAGGCCCCGCAGCTGCGCCTCGGCCGCACGGTCAAGGCCCAGCCCGGCCTTGCGCCTGGCGGCAAGAATCCTTGCGGCGGCGGCTATCAGCGGCAGCTCGTAGCCCGGCAGTGACCGGAACTCCGGACTCATGAGGAACGTTGCTTCGCGCCAAGCCGCATCGAGGTCACCGCGCACCCACGCCAGTTCCGCAGCGAACAACGCCAGGGGAAGCCGCGACTGCATCTCCACCCGGGCCAATTCGTGCAGCAGCGGCTGCCATTGCTGAAACAAGGCCGCCGCCCCGGCAGTATCCCCTCCCCAGAGGGTTGACCAGCTCTTGGAGCGCAGCAGATAGGCGTGGAAGGAGCTGGGCGGGGACAGGGACAAGTTCCGTTCCAGCAGGGCATGGGCCTCTCCCCAGTCGCCCCTGGCAAAAAGGGGCTCCACGGCATTGGATGAGAGGATGGCCCCGGTCGTTCGCTCCACACCCACCTCGCGGGCCTGCTGGATCCCTTCCTCGGCGACACTAATCGACTCGTCATACATGCCCAGCTGGTTCAGGGCATCCGAATAATTGATGCGGTATCGCAAGAGCGCAGCGGCGTTGCCCTGTGCCAGCTCTTTTGCGGCCTCGAGGTCCGCCCGCCAGCCGTCGATGTCACCGGCAATGGCGCGCGAACAACCGCGCAGATTCAAGGCGATGGACTGTTCGGCGCGGTCCGCGCCCGCTTTGGACAGCTCCAGTGCCTCGCTGGCCATGCTGATCGATTCGCTGGGCTTCGCCTCCAACATGTACCGGGCTGCAAGGTGATTCAACAGGGTTGCCCGCAGCCGGTCGTCGCTGCCCCGAGGGGTCAATTCCAGTGCCCGCAGCAGAAGTTCGGCCGAGCCAAGTTGTGCATTGAACCCCAGGTACCGTGCCTGGTCGGCGAGCAACCGTGCCAGGTCGGCTCCGCCAACATCAGGCTCTGCCGCAGCCAGGCGGATGACGGCCAGCGACCGTTCGCCGCTGCCAGCCTGGTTGTGCGCGGAGGCAGTGCGTGCCATCAGGGCGAAGCGGGGCATGCCGGCCAGGGTTGCTGCGTCCCCAACCCGGTCCCAGAGCTCCAGCGCACGCTCGCCCATGCGGGCCGCCGTTGAATAGGCGTAGCTGCGTTCCGCCTCCGAGACTGCGGCAATGGAGGCCCGGAATGTTTTCTCCTGCGCGTTTGCGGCGTGCCAATGATAGGCAATTTCGACGGCGTCGCGGTGCCCGGAGCCCCTGGATTCCAGTGCCTGCGCGTAACGGGTGTGGAAACGCGTGCGCTCACCGGGAAGCAGGTCGGCATGGATGGCTTCACGGACCAGGGCGTGCCGAAAGGTGTAACAACTCCCGTCCAACGTCAGCAGGTTGGCGCGCTGTGCCGCACGGGCTGAGGCCTCAAATTCCTCGAAGGACCTGTCATAAGCAGCCAAAGCCTGCGTGTGTGGCACGGACACACCTCCGGCAGCCAGAACACGCAGGAAATACTGGACGGAATCAACCATGCGCTCGTACCGGGCCAGGAGCAGGTCGGTCAGGGTGGCAGGAACTTCCCCCGTTGCACCACAGGCCCCGAGGCCCAGCAGCTCCTCCACAAAGAAGGGAACGCCTTCACTGCGAGCAAAAACGTTCTCAACCAGGTCGTAACCGCCATCGTGGCCCGTGATGGCCTCGACCAGGGCACGCACCTGGTCCTTGGTGAGCCGGCTCAGGCGGATGGACTTGGCATAACGGCCGCGCTCGGACTCGGCCAGGAAATCCCGCAGGGGGTGCCCCCGGTGGATGTCGTCGCTGCGATAGCTCAAGACCAGCAGGAACTGTCCGCCGTTGAAGGCGCGGAGAATGAAGCGCAGGACGGTCAAGGTGGCGTCGTCGGCCCAGTGCAGGTCCTCCACCACGACGACGAGGGGCTGATCGGCGCTGGCACGTTCCAAGACCGAGCTGACTGCCTCCAGGACACGGTTGGCGGTGGGGAGCCCCTCCAGTTCTGTTCCGGCCTCCGGCAGCAACAGTGACAGGGCTTCCCGACCGGGGCCGGCGAAGTCCAATACGGTGTCCATGCCGATTTGTGCCGCCAGGGAGCGCAACACCCCGGTGAGCGGTGCGTAGGGCGGCGCCACCGTGCCAAGGTCCACACACTGTCCGGAAATGATCCTTGCCTGCCCGGAGATGCCGGCCAGGAATTCACCCAGCAGCCGCGTCTTGCCCAACCCTGCCTCGCCGCCGATGATGACGGCTTGGGGCTTGCTGTCCGCAGCCTCGGCCAAGGAGGCCATGAGGGCTTGCAGCTCGGCGTCACGGCCGATCATTTGTGCGCTCGCCTGGGTCATCTGCATGGGCCAATCCTGTCATGATCCAGCGGGCAGCGTCAGTGCTGTACGGGACTGCGGGGACGTCAGCCTGCCCGGAAGCTGCTGCGAACCGACGTGGCAGGGCGCGAGGTCCCGGCCAGGAAGCGGTGCCACCCGCCGGATGCCCGCCGGGCCGGCATCTTGGCGGCCATGGCTTCCTTTTGCAGCCGGCGGCGCTCCAGGGCAATCTCGAGTTCTCGTTCGTTTTGCTGGTACATCAGCAGAGCCATGAAGTCAGACATGGTCACCCCTTGTTCGTGAAGGCTCCTGCGGATGCGGAGCCTTCGTGATGACTCAATTCTTCCGTCCCAGGCGCCTGCGAACATGGGGTGAATGCCCTATCTTTGACCCGGCCGGCCCCGGCTAAGGCGCCTGAACTGTCTTAGGTGATGGGCAGCGTTCCCGCGGCGGTTCGGGCGGCGGGGCACTCTGGCGGGGGAACGGCGGAACGCAACGTCACGCCGTCGTACACGGCGGGGGTTGGCGGCCAAAAGGTGCGCCGCGCAAAAAAGTAAGGGCCCCGGAGCGATCCGGGACCCTTACTGTGGCAAAATTTCCTAGTCGACAGACACGGGAGCCTTTTCGTGCAGGCGGCCGGTCTCATCGAGCCAGTCTGACGCCAATGGCTTCAGCGTGGCCTCAACTGCGCGTGCGTGGTGACCGCAGAAGAGCAGCTCACCGCCGGAGGATTCCAAAACTACGCGCACATATGCCTGCGCGCCGCAACGGTCGCAGCGATCAAGGGTGGTCAGCTGAGGGCTGGTAACAGTTGTCGTGGTCATGATGGCCTCCTTCATAAGTTCCTGTACTTCATACAACCATCATTTGCTGCCCGTCCTTCCACGGCACGGGGGACTTTCGCTAACCGCGTATCCGTGGTGAACGCCTCGAATGGGGCGCAGTGACTGTGAGCCTTGACTGTGGCGATTGCCAGCTTTTGTCGGGACACCCATTAACCTAGGTAATGACCGGCCAGCAAAAGACCTTGAAGGAGTATGTCCACCGTGGCACGCGAGTGTTCCAATTACAGTGCACGCCACCTCTCTGTGCTGGAGGGGCTGGAAGCTGTTCGGAAACGCCCGGGGATGTACATCGGCTCCACTGACTCCCGCGGGTTGATGCACTGCCTGTGGGAGATCATTGACAACTCGGTGGACGAGGCCCTTGCCGGCTACGGGCAAAACATTTCCGTCATTTTGCACAAGGACAATTCGGTTGAGGTGCACGACGACGGCCGCGGCATCCCCGTGGACGTGGAGCCGAAAACGGGGTTGAGCGGCGTTGAAGTGGTCCTGACCAAACTGCATGCCGGCGGCAAGTTCGGCGGCGGGTCCTACGCAGCCTCGGGTGGCCTGCACGGTGTGGGCGCCAGTGTCGTCAACGCATTGTCGGCCCGCATGGACGCGCAGGTGGACCGCAGCGGCAAGACCTATCAAATGAGTTTCCGCCGCGGCGAGCCCGGGCACTTCAAGGACGTCGGAAAAACACTGAGCCCGGATGTGCCGTTTGAGCCGTTCACCGAAAAGTCCAACCTTGACATTGTCGGCACCGCCAAGCGGGGTGTGACAGGAACCCGCATCAGGTACTGGGCCGACAGGCAGATCTTTACGGCAGACGCCAAGTTCTCCTACGACGAGCTGGTGGGCCGTGCCCGGCAAACCTCATTCCTGGTCCCGGGGCTCAAAATCCGTGTGGTTGACGAGCGCCGCATGGCCGGAACGCCGGGGGAGTTCGCCACCCACGAGGAAGTGTTCCACCACGACGGCGGCATTTCCGAATTTGTGGACTTCCTCTCAGTTGGCGGGCCCGTCACCGACATTTGGCGCCTGCAGGGCCACGGCACCTTTACCGAGACCGTCCCGGTGCTGAACAGTGCCGGACATCTGGAGAGCACCGCCGTCGAACGCGACTGTGAAGTGGACATCGCCCTGCGCTGGGGCATTGGCTACGACACGACCATGCGCAGCTTTGTGAACATCATCGCCACACCCAAGGGCGGCCGCCACCAGGAGGGCTTTGAACAGGCGCTGCTGAAAACGTTCCGCAAAGTCATCGAAGCCAACGCCCGCAAGCTCAAGGCCGGCAACGACAAGATTGAGAAGGACGATGTCATGGCGGGCCTCACCGCCGTCCTGACGGTGCGCCTGGCCGAGCCGCAATTCGAGGGGCAGACCAAGGAGATCCTGGGCACGCCCGCCGTCAAGAACATTGTGGCCAAAGTCGTGGAGAAGGAACTCAAGGCGAAGCTGGAGTCCAGCGCCCGGGGTGAGAAGATCCAAGCCGCGACGCTGCTGGAAAAAGTTGTTTCCGAGATGAAGTCGCGCATCTCGGCGCGCGTCCACAAGGAAACCCAGCGCCGCAAGAACGCCCTGGAGACGTCCTCGCTGCCCACCAAGCTGGCCGATTGCCGCAGCAATGACGTGGCGAAGAGCGAGCTGTTCATCGTGGAAGGTGACAGCGCGCTGGGCACAGCGAAGCTGGCGAGGTCCTCTGACTTCCAGGCGCTGCTGCCCATCCGCGGCAAGATTCTCAACGTTCAAAAGGCTTCGGTGGGCGACATGCTGGCCAATGCCGAATGTGCCGCCCTGATCCAGGTGGTCGGTGCCGGTTCCGGACGGAGTTTCGACCTTGAGTCGGCACGCTATGGCAAGGTCATCCTGATGACCGACGCCGACGTTGACGGCGCCCACATCCGCACGCTGCTGCTAACGCTCTTCTTCCGCTACATGCGTCCCATGATCGACGCCGGAAACGTCTACGCCGCCGTCCCGCCGCTGCACCGGGTGGAAGTGATCCACCGGGGAACCAAGGCCAACGAGATGGTTTACACGTACTCCGAGAAGGAGCTGCACACCCTGCTCGCCAAACTGGAGAAGGCCGGCAAGAGCCATAAAACGCCCATCCAGCGCTACAAGGGCCTGGGTGAAATGGATGCCGACCAGTTGGCCGAGACCACCATGGACCCGCGGCACAGGATGCTGCGCCGGGTCACGAGCGCCGATGCCGACCGCGCCGAGCACACCTTTGAGCTGCTGATGGGCTCCGACGTGGCCCCGCGCAAGGAGTTCATTGTGGCCGGCAGCGAGTATCTGGACCAGGAGCGCATCGACGCCTAGAGGCTGGCCACAAGAAGCTGACCAGCCGCCGCCCACTGCTGCCGGCGGGTCGGGGAACAACAGCCGATGGTTGCGGGAGCTGCGGGAGCTGCGGGAGCGCCGGGCGGAACGTCAGGCGAGGATGCCCGGCACGAGCAGCAGCGCCGTGGGGATGGCGAGCAGCAGCAGGGCGCCGGCAACGACAAAGGACTGGGGGCCGGTCTGCAGGGCGGGGGCCGGTGCCAGCAGCCTGCCCAGCCGTGCCGACGTCGTGGCAGGGGTGTCAATTTGCTGTGCATTGCCGGCAATCAGCGTGTCGGCGGGCAGCTGGGCCGAACCGCTGGCAACCAGGGCGATGGCCGTGACCAGGGTGGACTTGCTCACGGACCGCAGGGCGACGTCGTCGGCCATGATTTCAATCAGCGAGGACACGGCCTGCTGGGCAAGTTTTGAGGTGGGCAGCCACGGCAGGGCCGAACGCCAGGCGGCAAACGCCCACAGCAGCAGGTGGTGGTGCTGGGTCAGATGGGTTTGCTCGTGCAGCAGCACGGCATGGAGTTCCTCGGGGGAGAGCAGCTCAAGCAGCCCCTCGGACAAGACGGTGACGGAGCGGGATCCGCCGGGCAGGCAATAGGCAACAGGGGCCTGGTGGCTGATGACAAGGGTGTCGGGGCGGTCGTTGGAGGGGGAGCTGAGCAGGTGCAGCAGGTCCCTGTGGCGGCGCCGCTGGCGGTGGATGCGGTAGTAGCTCAGCCACAGGGTGAATACCAGATGGGCCGAGAGGAGGGCCGCCGCGCTCAAGGCGAAGGCGTGGAGCAGGCCCAAGGTGTCCAGGGACTGTTGGCCCGTGACGATCCGGAGCAGCCCGCGCAAGCCGCTGGCGAGGTTGTCGCCCAGCGGGACGAGCCCGTAGCACAGCATCGCCCCGACCATGGAAAGGCCGCCGGCCAGGGCGATGGACTGCCACAGCACCATGGCCGCAAACGGGGCCCGCGCAGGCCAATCCGCGCGCGCCAGAAAAACAGGCACCGGCCACGCCAGGGCCACGGCCAGGGCGGCAAGGAACCACGAGGTCCAAAACATGTTCTACAACTTACCGCGTGCAGCTGCGTGCCGGCACGGAACAGGCACGGCTGGCGGTCCTGTCCTCAGTGCCCCAGCAGCTTCCGCAGCGTTTCCGCTTCTCCGGAGCTGACGGTGCCAATGAAGCGTGCAAGGACTGCTTCGCGGTCGGGGGCGGAGCCCAACACTTCGAGCATGAGCTCGGCTGTGTGGTCTTCGCGGGTGGTCACCGCACGGTAGCGGTGCGGCCGGGAGGAACGCTCGCGTTCCACGAGGCCCTTCTTCTCCAGGCGGGAAAGCACCGTCAGGACCGTGGTGACGGCCAGCGGGCGGGACTCCGTGGTGTTGTCCCCGGCTGAGGGGCGCTGTGAAAGCAGGTCACGGAGAATATTTGCCGTAATGGCTTCCTGATGCTCCCACAGCAGGTCCATGACCGCTCTCTCGAGATCTCCAAGCGTTGCCATATTCATCCTTAATTTCCTGCGGGCATCGAGCAATGTGGCCCATTGAACATTGCCACACAACTAAATCTACACGGTTTGACAGCAATGTTCTACACGGGGTAGAACTAGAACTTCTACATGACGTAGAACTTTGTGGGCAGACTGCCGATTATCGTGGATGAGGGGTATCAAGTGGAAGCTCTGGACATAGCCAGATGGCAGTTCGGAATAGTGACCGTTTACCACTTTTTGATGGTGCCGCTCACCATCGGACTGGGCACCCTCGTGGCGATCCTGCAGACGCGCTGGCACAAAACGGGAGACGAAGCGTACCTGCGCATGACCAAGTTCTGGGGCAAGCTGTTCCTGATCAACTTCATCATGGGTGTGGCCACGGGCATCGTGCAGGAGTTCCAGTTCGGCATGGCCTGGAGCGAGTACAGCCGTTTTGTCGGCGATGTCTTTGGCGCCCCGCTGGCCATGGAATCACTGCTGGCATTCTTTGTCGAGTCAACGTTCCTGGGCCTGTGGATCTTTGGCTGGAAGAAACTGCCCGCAAAGATTCACCTTGCCTGCATCTGGATCGCTGTGTGCGGCTCCATTGTTTCTGCCTACTTTATTCTCGTCGCCAACTCCTGGATGCAGCATCCGGTCGGGGTTGAGATGCTCAACGGGCGCCCCGTCATGGTCGACGCCTGGGCGGTGTTCACCAACAACACGGCCCTGGTTGCCTTCTTCCACACCATCACCGGGGCCCTGGCTGTCGCCGGCGGCTTCCTGCTGGGCATCGCCTGGTACCACCTGTGGCGCCGCCGCAAGGACGGCATCGACACCGTGGATGCCAAGGGCCGGGTCGTGGTGGGCGACTCCGCCACCATCCCAGGGCGGAGCAAGTTGGACCACGCCGTCTGGATCAAGTCCTTGCGCATCGGGGCAGTTGTTGCGATGCTCGCCTTCGCCGGTACCGCGATTTCAGGTGACATGCAGGGAAAGCTCATGTTTGAACAGCAACCCATGAAAATGGCCGCCGCCGAGGCAGCCTGCCATGACGGCACAGGCTTCTCCGTCCTGTCCATTGGCGACGTGGGCAGCCGCGACTGCTCCGACGTCGTCGCCGTCATGGAAGTGCCCGGCCTGCTCTCCTTCCTGGCCCACAACGACTTCGACACCGAAGTCAAGGGCGTCAACACACTGGTTCCCGAATACCAGGAAAAGTACGGCAAGTACCTGCCCGACGATCCGCTGTACGGCGACCGCGCCGGCCAGGAAATCAACTACGTCCCGATCATGCCTGTCACGTACTGGGGTTTCCGCATGATGATCGGCTTCGGCGGGATGGCCGCCGCGGCCGCCGCTGTGGCCCTGTGGCTGACACGCAAGGGCACGGTGCCCCGGTCCAAGGGCCTGATGCGGCTGGCCCTGTTTGGCATCCTTGCGCCGTTCGGCGCCAACGCGGCCGGTTGGATCTTCACCGAAATGGGCCGCCAGCCGTTCGTTGTGGCACCCAACCCGGCCATGTCCGGCGTCGACCAGGTCTTCATGTTCACGGCGGCTGCAGTCTCTCCCGGCGTCTCTGTCGGTGAGTTGATCTTCTCCCTCGTGGCCCTTGGCACCGTGTATGCGGTGCTGCTGGTGGTGGAAGTTTCCCTGCTGACCAAGTACATCCGCGGCGGGGTGGTCTCGGCCATGCCTGAGCTGGACCAGACAAATGCCGAGAATCATGTTGACAAGGACGACGACGGCACCGGCCCGGGTGGGGAGGCGGACGACGATGTCCTTGCGTTCGCCTACTAATCACGGCGCAGGCCGCCCTGCCGCCCACTGCGCCCCGCCCTTGACGAGCTGCCGGAACTAAAGGACTAACGATGGATTTTCTGCCTACTTTATGGTTCATTCTCATTGCTGTGCTGTGGACCGGCTATCTCTTCCTTGAGGGATTCGACCTCGGCGTCGGCATGCTCATGAAGACCTTCGCCCGCGACGAAAAGGAACGCCGGCTGCTGCTGAACACCGTGGGCCCCGTGTGGGACGGGAACGAAGTCTGGCTGATCACGGCCGGCGCCGCCACTTTTGCCGCCTTCCCGTTCTGGTACGCGTCGCTCTTTTCGGCGCTGTACATTCCGCTCGTGTTCGTGCTGCTGGCCTTGATCTTCCGCGCAGTGGCCTTTGAATACCGCGGCAAGATCCACAACGACACCTGGCGCACCGTCTGGGACTGGGCCATCGCCGTCGGCTCCTTCATTGCCGCCTTCGGCATTGGGGCCATGCTCGCGCTGACCACCACCGGGCTGCCGCTGAATGAGAACGGCGACCGCGTGGGCGGGCCCTTCGCCTGGTTCACCTGGTACGCAGTCTTGGGCGGGCTCGCGGTGGTTGGCTTTGCCTTGATCCAGGCCGCCGCATTTGTGGCGTTGAAGACCGACGGCGACATCCGCCACCGCGCCCGACGCCTGGTCGGGCGCTGGATGCCGCTGGGGCTGCTGCCCCTGGCCGGGTGGGCCATTGCTGTCGCCCTGCAAAACGGCAAGTGGTTCAGTTGGGTGTTGATTGCCGCCGCCGTCGTTGCGGCCATCGGCGCCTGGGCGGCGAACCGGTCCGGCCGCGAAGGTGTCAGCTTCCTGTCCATGGGCGTGTTCCTGCTGGCCGGCAGCGCCGCGATCTTCAGCGCCGTCTACCCCGTTGTCCTGCCCTCGACCCTGGATCCAATCTGGAACCTGACGGTGGCAAACGCCTCGTCGTCCCGCTACACGCTGGGCCTGATGTCAATTGTGGCGGCCGTGGGCCTGCCCTTGGTTCTGGCCTACCAGGCATGGACCTACTGGATCTTCCGCAAGCGCATCAGCGTGGCGCACCTGCCGGAACCGATCGACTTTGCGCCGGCCGTCGGCGCCGAAAAGTCTGTGGCGTCGGGCGGCGGCGCTTAACATGAGCCCCCGCCCCGCATTGCCCGAAGGCAAATCAACACGCCTGGCCCTGGCCGGCTTGGGCGGCCTGGCTGCCGTCAAGGCCGTCGCCCTGGTTTTGCTCATGGGTGCCCTCGCCCATGCCCTGGGTCAATGGGCTGCCGGCGCAGCGCTTGACCCGGTCAAATTGCTGGTGCAGGGCACTGTGGGCGCCGGGCTCATGACCGCCGCCGTGTGGGGGCAGTCTGTCCTGGCCCGGCGTGCGGCCCTCGGCACCAAGGAGGAACTGCGTGGCCGTCTGGTGGCGCACCGGCTCGGCCGCCGTCCAGGTGTGACAGGCGCCGGCCAGCGCACCGGCACCGGGCACGCCGGCGTTGGGCAAGTCAGCGTTGGCGTTCAGCCCACCGGCGTTGGTGCGGAGTCGATGCTGGCCAGTCGCGGGCTCGACGGGCTCGACAACTATTTCAGCACCTACCTGCCTGCGCTGGTGACCTGCGCGGTCCTGCCAATCATGGTGGGCCTGCAAATCCTGATCTCCGACTGGGTCAGCGCCTTGATTGTGGTCTTGACTGTGCCCCTGGTGCCCGTGTTTATGATTTTGATTGGCTTCCACACGCAGGAACGGGTTGAGCTGGCCGCGCGGGGCCTGGACAGGCTGTCCAACCACCTGCTGGAACTTGCCCGCGGACTGCCGGTCCTGGTGGGGTTGCGCCGGGCAGCTGCCCAGCGCAAGGCCCTGTCCGATGTGTGCGAGGCCTACCGCAAATCCACCATGGCAACCCTGCGCACAGCATTCCTGTCCTCCATGGCATTGGAACTCATCAGCACCATTTCCGTGGCGGTCGTTGCCGTGTTCATCGGCGTCAGGCTGGTCTCCGGCGGCATGGAACTGGAAGCCGGGCTGCTCGCTCTGATGCTGGCACCTGAATGCTTCAGGCCACTGCGCGACGTCGGGGCAGCGCACCATGGCAGCGAAGACGGTGTGGAGGCCCTGCGCCGTGTCAACGAAATTCTTGGCAATGGCAATGGCAATGGCGATGGCAATGGCAATGGCAACGAGAGTGCCACGAGCGGCAGCGCCGGGAGTGCCACGGGCGGCAGCTCCGTGCTTGTCGCGGACCGGCTGACTGTCACCTATCCGGACCGCAGCGTGGCCGCGGTCGACAAATTTAGTGCCATGGTCGCGCCGGGCGAGGCCCTCGTGCTTGACACACCCAGCGGCACGGGAAAATCCACCATTCTTGCCGCCATCGCCGGCACATTGCCATGCGCGGGCGATGCTTCAGGCTCGGGGACGGCAGCCACTGTCAGCGGCAAGCTCCTGCTGCGATCCTCCGATTCCCTGGTCTTTGTTTCCCAGCATCCGGTCTTCACCGAGGACACAGTGCTCGCCGAGACAGCCCTCTACGCCGCCGGGCCCCAAGGCCTTGACGTCGATACCGCAACGCTTATGACTGCCCTGGCCAACGTCAATGCTGAGCATCTGGCCTTGCGCACCGTGGTGGACTGCAGCCCCGGCGAACTTCGCCGGGTGGCCGTGGCCAGGGCCTTGGCCCGCATGGCCACGGACCCGTCCGTCGAGCTGGCCTTGTTCGACGAACCCACGGCCCATCTTGACCCTGTCTCGGCTGCGTTGGTCCGGCAGGCGCTGGGCAGTCTGCGGGGGAGTGTCGCGGTGGTTGTGGCGACGCATGATGCCAGGTTGGCAGCCATGCTGCGTTCACCGGCACCGGCACCGGCACCGGCACCGGCACCAGCACCTGCAGCGGCAGCCACTTCCAGGGTCTCCCACACCGCGGATACCAGCACCACGGAAACCGGCACCGCGGAATCCAGTACCGCTGAAACCAGCACCGGGGAAGCCACCACAGTTGACGCCGTTCTGCCGCGGCTGTCGTGGCGGCACCTGCGGCACCTGCCCCTGCGGTCGCCCCGTTTTGCCGCAGGCGTGCTCGTCTCCACTCTCGCCACGCTCAGCGCCGCCGCGTTGAGCGGCATCTCCGGCTGGCTCATCGTCTGGGCCGCCGCCCAACCGCCCATCCTGTATTTGATGACCTTGATTGTTGGTGTGCGGGCATTCGGGGTCGGCCGCTCCGTGCTGCGATACAGCGAACGCCTGCTGACCCACGACGCCGTATTCAGGTGGGCGGCCGAGCTTCGCCTGAAGCTGTGGGACTCGCTGGGCTCCTCGGTGCTGCACTGGGGGAAGCTGACCCGCTCGGGCGGCGCCCTCGGCACACTCGTTGCCGACGTGGACGAACTGCGTGATGCCGTTCCCCGCGCCGTCGTCCCCATCCCCGCAGCAATCCTGTCCTACTCCGCAGTCCTGACAACCATGTTCCTGCTTGTCCCCGAGGTTGCCGGCCTCGTTGTGGTGTTGGGTGTGCTGGGCTTGATTGTGCTGCCGTTCGTGGTGCTTGCCGCGCAACGCCGTGCCTCAGCCGCGGCGGCTGTGCATCGGGTTTGGCTGGCTGCCCGGGTCACGACACTTTTTGCCGCAGCCGACCAGCTCGGCGCCAACGGCGTTGGCGCTGCCCAAGCTGCGCGCTTCAGCACCGAGGACGCCACGGTGGCCAGGCCGCTGCGCCGGCTGGCCTGGGCCGACGGTCTGGGCCAGGGCGCCGTGACACTCCTGACGTCCCTGGCCGCGATTGCCGTGACGTTCACGGCCATTGGTGCGGGAGCCGACCCCCGCGCCGCCGCCGTTGCGGCGCTGCTCATGCTGGCACTGTCGGAACCGCTGGGCCAGTATGTGGAAGCCGTGTCAGCGCTGCCCGCGCTGGCCGCCATGATGCAGCGAACCTTGCCGCTGCTCGACGCCCCGGCCACGGTGCTGGCAACTCCCACGCAAACCAGCGCCGCCGCACAAGCAGCCGGAACCCCGCTGAGCAACATCGCCGTCGACGGCATCACTGCCCGATACCCGGGCATGGCCGGGCCGGTGTTCAGCAATGTCACCGGCGGCACGGAGCGCGGCAAGTGGTGGACGGTCAGCGGGCCATCCGGTGCGGGAAAGTCCACACTGCTGGCTGTGCTGCTCGGATTCCTGCAGCCCGAACGCGGCAGCTACCTGCTGAACGGACACCCCGCCACCGCAGACACCCTGGGCCGCATCGCCTGGTGCCCGCAAGATTCCTACCTCTTCAATTCCACCGTGCGCGCCAACCTCGCCCTCGCCAGGGCCGCCGACAACCCGCCCGCAAGTACTGAACTTGAACAGGCACTGGCAACCGTCGGCCTCGGGCCCTGGTTGGCGGAGCTGCCGCTGGGCCTGGACACCCGTGTCGGGCCGGGCGGTCACCACCTGTCCGGCGGGCAGCGGACCCGCATGTCGGTGGCTCGGACGCTGGTGGCGGGTGCCGACGTCGTGCTTCTTGACGAACCAACAGCCCACCTGGGCGGGGACGAAGCAGCCCAGCTCATCCAGGACCTGCGCGGGGCGCTGTCGGAGACCGCCGTCGTTCTGGTGACGCACGACGGCGAACTTGCCGAAGGCGGCGACACCCGGCTTCAGCTCGGGGAGGCAAAGCTGGAAGCTGCCGCGACGCGGCTTTAGGCTTGGGGCATGACAGAAACACGCCGTTCAGAAATCCCGCCGACCACGGATCCGCGCCCCGACCAGCAGTCCCCAGCGGCCTCGTTCCCCAGTGCCGACGGGCTCAGGTTCCGCCCGCTGGCAGCCGCGGATGTGGAGGCGTGGCTTGAGCTGGTCGTGCGCATTGCGGCGTTTGAAAAGGCGCCGTGGCATGCGCAGCGGTCCGAGCTGGAGGCGGCCTTCTCCGATGCCGTGAACCCGGTTGCGGAGAATTCGGTGGCAGGCGTGGATGCCGACGGCGGTCTGCGCGCCTTCGGGCGGGTCGTAAAGAATCCCGGCGGGGACAAGGCGTACGTGCTGGGTGGGGTGGATCCGGCATGGCAGCGGCACGGCGTGGGCTCGGCCGTTCTGGCGTGGCAGGAAGCCAGGGCCGCGGAACGATTCGCGGCCGACGGGCAGCCGGGTGCGAGGGCCCGTAACTATGTGGAAGAAGACAATCCAGCGCTGCGGGCCCTGTTGGCCGGTGCCGGGTACTCGGTGGTGCGGTATTTCTCCGAGATGCTGCGCCCGCTGGTGGATGTCACCGCCGTGCCGGTGCCCGCCGGGATCTCCATTGTGCCGTGGACGGCGGAGCTGTCCGAGGCAGTCAGGCTGGCCCACAACGAGGCGTTTGCCGACCACTGGGGTTCCGAGCCCCGCACCGCCGAACAGTGGGCCGTCCAGATGACCCACGAGCACCTGCGCCTGGACTTGTCGACCGTCGCGATTGACGAGGCCGGCGGCGACGTTGCCGGGTATCAGCTGGCCACAGTCGACCCCGACGTGGAGGCACGGCACGGCCGCCGCGAAGGCTACACCGAACTGCTTGGCGTGCGCCGGGCGTGGCGTGGCCGCGGCATCGCTCCGGCCATTCTGACCGACGCCATGGTCCGCTTTGCGGCGGCGGGCCTGGACCACGCCGCACTGGATGTGGACACGGAAAATCCAAGCGGTGCCCTGGGACTGTACGAGCGCATGGGGTATCGGGCCCAGCGCCGAAGCATGGCGTGGGACAAGCCGCTGTAGAAGTTGCCGGTGCGGTCAGGCGTTGACGTCGTGCAGGTGGTGGACGACGTCGTGCATGAAATACCCGGTCAGGGTCACCACGGTGAACTCCGAGCCGTTGCTGCGCAGGCCGCGGCGCCCCCACTGATCGCCGGTGACTGCCCCGAAGGCGGCAGCGGCATCAAGGCCGTTCTGCACCAGATCCCGGGCGACATCGTCAGGGTCAAGCGTGGAGTAGCTGCCATCCAGGGCGGCCTGGTCCTGGTCCCAATCGGCAAAGGTTGGGTTGTCCTCGCTGAGCATGAGCTCCAGGCGGGACGTAAACACGCAAAAGAGCTCGCTGACATGTGCCGCGTATTCCAGCACTGACCACGTGTCGGGCCTGGTGCGGTCCTCAACATTGGCCCGGCGCAGGGCCGATTGCCAGCGCGGCAGGACGGCCGGCAACATGGTCGCCGCAGTGGCAGGAGTTGCCTTGGAAGCGTTGAATCCACACTCGGGGCACGGCCGTTCAAGCACCCAGGTCCAGTCTTTATCATCAGGAATGATCGCCATGGGGCCAGTCTATGCTCACGTGCCGGGCAGCAATTGCCGCTGGCGGGAGTGGTTGGCATGACGCGGCACAGGGCCCCGAATGAAGACGCGCCAGCGGCGGTACGAGCCCGAAGCGCTGGGCCCACAACTCCGAGGGGCCCCGAATGAAGTCGCGCCAGCGGCGGTACGAGCCCGATTCGCTGGGCCCACAACTCCGAGGGGCCCCAAATGAAGACGCGCCAGCGGCTTCATTTGGGGAGGAGTTGGGGACTAGTCCAGGGGCAGTTCGAAGGCTTCCTGGGTGCTGTCCGGGATGGGTGCCGGGTCGCTGGCCGGGGCAGCCGGTGCCCGGCTTGGCTTCGCGGGTGCATTGGCAGGAGCCGGCGCTGCGGCGGGCGCTGCGGCTGTGCCGCCAGCAGCGCCCGGCTCGGTTCCGCCCGATCCAGTGTCGGCTGAATCGCTTCCGCCCAGGCTGGGCCCGACAAGGTCGATCGTGGCGCTGAGTGCCACGCCCGAGCCGTCCCGGTTGCCGTGCTCCACTGGCAGTGCCCGCGCCACCCCGGTACTCGTTGACGCCTTGGCGGGTCCGTGCCCGGCCCAGGCCACAAACAGCCTGTCCTCACCCTTGAGGAAGCGGTGCGCCCGCACGCCCCCGGTGGCCCTGCCCTTGGCAGGATACTCGGAAAGTGAGGTGACCTTCGCGGAGCCCGACGGCGTGCCCGGCAGGGCTTCCTGGCCGCCGGCCACGGTGACGACAACAGCGTCCGTGTCGGTGGGGGAGACCACGCCAAAGGACAACACAGTGTCGCCCGCGCCCAGCTTGATGCCTGCCATGCCGCCGGCAGTGCGACCCTGCGGACGAACAACGGCGGCACTGTACCGCAGCAATTGGGCGCCCTGGGTGATGAACACAAGATCGTCGTCGTCCGTGGCAACAGCGGCGCCAACCACGTAATCCTTGGGTTTGAGCGAGATGTACTCCCAGTCGTCGCGGTTCAGCGGGTATTCCGGCGTGACGCGCTTGACGACGCCGGACGCCGTGCCGACCGCGAAAATGCTGTTCAACGGCACAAAGCCCACCAGTGATTCGCCCTTGGTGAGCGTGATGAAGTCCTTCGCGGCGACCCCGCCGGCCAGATTTGGCAGGGCGGCAGTGGGCGGCAGGACCGGCATGTCCACGACCAACAGCCGGAGCATGCGGCCCAGCGAGGTCAGGGCGCCGATTTCTGCCCGGGCCGTGGTTTTTAGCACCGAGGAGAAGACATCGTGCTTGCTCCGCCCGCCAGATTCAGCCAGCGGATCGGCTGTGCTGGTGCGGGCAATCTGCCCCGTGGCGCTGAGCAGCACCCAGCAGGGGTCGTCGGCAATTTCCAGGGCCAGAGGGGCGGCCTTTCCGGCTTTCCCGCCGGGGCCGGCGGCCAGTGCCTTGGCCACCGAGGGCGCCATGGCCTCGGATTCCAGCAGCACCGTCCGGCGCGGTGTGGCGTATTTCGCTGCCACCTCGCCCATCTCATCTGACACCAGCTGGTGCAGCAATTCCTGGGAGCCAAGGATGGCCTCGAGTGCGGCGATCTCGCGGCGCAGCTCATCCCGTTCGGTTTCCAGCTCAACCATGGAGAACCGGGTCAGGCGGCGCAGTTGCAGGTCAAGGATGTAGTTGGTTTGGATCTCGGACAGGTCATAGATGGCCATGAGCCGTTCCCGGGCCGCGGCAACCTCGTCCGAGGTCCTGATGATCTGGATGACCTCATCGATGTCCACAATGGCGATGAGCATGCCCTCGACCAGGTGCAGGCGGTCCCGCTTCCTGCCCAGCCGGAAGGCGGTGCGGCGCCGGACCACGTCGATGCGGTGGGTGACAAAGACCTGCAGCAGTGCCAGCAGGCCCAGTGTCTGCGGCTGTCCGTCAACGAGGCAGACGTTGTTGATGCCGAAGGATTCCTCGAGCGGGGTGTACCGGTAAAGCTGTTCCATGACGGCGGCCGGGTTGAAGCCGTTCTTGAGCTCAATGACCAGTCGCAAGCCGTTTTTGCGGTCGGAGAGGTCAATGAAGTCGGCGACACCGGCAACCTTGTTGTTGTTGCGGGCGTCCTTGAGTTTTTCCTGTACCTTTTCCGGACCCACCAAATAGGGCAGTTCGGTGACGACCAGGCCCACGCGGCGCGGGGAGAGCTGTTCGACGGCGATCTTGGCCCGTGTCTTGAAGGACCCCCTGCCTCCGGCGTACGCGTCCCGGATGCCCTGCAGGCCCACGATGCGCCCGCCCGACGGCAGGTCCGGCCCCGGCACATACGCCATGACGTCCTCAAGGGTGGCGTCGGGATTCGCAATCAGGTGCTGTGCGGCGGCAATGACCTCGCCGAGGTTGTGCGGGGCCATGTTGGTGGCCATGCCCACCGCGATGCCGCTGGCACCGTTGACCAGAAGGTTCGGGTAGGCGGCAGGCAGCACCGACGGCTGCAGCATCTGGTTGTCATAGTTGGGGACAAAGTCCACCACGTTTTCATCCAGGTTTCCCGTCAGCTCCAGGGCGGCCGCCGCAAGGCGCGCCTCGGTGTAGCGGGGGGCGGCCGGGCCGTCGTCGAGCGAACCAAAGTTCCCGTGCCCGTCAATGAGCGGCAGGCGCAGCGTCCAGTCCTGGGCCATGCGCACCATGGTGTCGTAGATGGCGGTGTCGCCGTGCGGGTGCAGCTTGCCCATGACCTCGCCCACCACGCGGGCACTCTTGACGTGTCCCTTGTCCGGGCGCAGCCCCATCTCGCTCATCATGTACAGGATGCGCCGCTGCACGGGCTTGAGCCCGTCGCGGGCGTCAGGGAGCGCCCGGGAGTAAATCACCGAATAGGCGTACTCCAGGAAGGAGCCTTCCATCTCACTTGAAACATCAATGTCAACGATGTTTTCAACGAAGTCGTCGGCTGCGGGAGCTTGGCGCTTGGCCATGATCGAGGCGGTTCCTTTTCTGCACGGGGGTGTTGCGGGCTGGCATGCACGCTAAAAAGCGAATCATGTCGGTACAGTGATTCTATGGTGAAGCCAGAGCCCGCGCCCGAATATCCGGCCCATTGGGAAGCCGATGTTGTCCTCCGGGACGGAGGAACCGGGCATTTGCGCCCCATGACGGCCGCAGATGCGGACGCCGTGCAGGCATTTCACATGGCGCAGTCACAAAATTCCATCTATCTGCGCTTCTTTACGTACAAATCGAAGCTCACGGCCAAGGAACTGCGGCGCTTCACCGAACTTGACTACCGCAACCGTGTGGCATTTGTCATAACCCGCGGCGGCGAGATCATTGGGATCGGCCGCTATGACAGGCTCGACGACCCTGCCGAGGCCGAGGTTGCCTTCAACGTTTCCGACGCCAACCAGGGCCGCGGACTTGGCTCCATCCTCCTGGAACACCTGGCCGCGGCCGCCAGGGAGAACGGCATCGGCAAGTTCTCCGCCGAGGTCCTGCCCGAGAACCGCAAGATGATCCAGGTCTTCTCGGAGGCCGGATACGAGGTGCACCGGCACTTTGACGACGGCGTCATTTCCCTGCACTTTGACATTGACCCGACGGAAAAGTCCCGCGCCGTCATGGAGTCGCGCGAGCACCGTGCCGAGGCCCGCAGCGTGGCCGGCCTGGTCGCCCCCACCTCCGTGGCCGTCATTGGTGCCAGCAGGGAGTGGGGGAGTGTGGGCCAGCAACTGCTCGAACACGTGGTTGAAGGCACGTTCACCGGCACCATCCACGCCGTCAACCAGGACGCCCTGGAGGTGTCCGGGATGCTGCCGTACGCCAGCATTTCAGAGGTGCCCGGGCCGGTGGACCTGGCCGTCATCGCGGTCCCCTACAGCCAAGTGCCGGCAGTCGTTGAGCAGTGCGGGAAGGCCGGCGTGAAGGGCCTGGTGGTTGCCACGGCGGGTTTTGCGGACGACGGCGAAGCCGGCCTTGCGAGGCAGCGCGCCCTGGTGCGCCAAGCCAGGGCAAACGGCATGCGGCTGGTGGGTCCGGCGTCGTTGGGCCTGGCCAACACCGACCCGGCCGTGTCCCTGAACGCTTCCATGGCCCCGGCCCTGCCCCGCGCGGGCGGGCTCGGCATATTTACCCAGTCCGCAGCCTTGGGGGTGTCGTTGTTTGCCTCGATGAGCCGGCGTGACCTTGGCATGTCGACAATGCTTTCGGCCGGGAACAGGGCGGATGTTTCGGGCAATGACATGATGCAGTTTTGGGAGGACGACCCCAACACCACCGCCTGCGCCCTGTACCTGGAATCCATCGGCAATCCACGCAAGTTTTCCCGCATCTCCCGGCGGCTGGCCCGCAGCAAACCAGTCATTGTCGCGAAGTCGGACTCCATGGGGCTGCGACTGCCGCCAGGGCACGTCGTGCGCACGACCCAGGCACCGGCAGGGGCCCTTGATGCGATGCTGCGCCAGTCCGGCGTCGTGCGGGTCAACACCATTGAGGAGCTTTCCGACGTGGCCCAGATTGTTGTGGGACAGCCGCTGCCCCAGGGACCGGGGCTTGCCATCATCGGCAATTCCGCCGCCATGGGCAGCGTTGTGGCCGATGCCACCGAACAGTACGGGCTCACTGTTGCGGCTCTCGAGTCAACACTCATGCTGGACACCGGCCAGTCCAGGGCGCTGCCACTGCTGCGGCGCACGGTGCTCGAAGCCCTGGCCCGCGACGGCGTGGACTCGGCGATTGTGACGCTGTTGCCGGTCATCGGGCTGACCGTTGAAAACATTGCCAAAACGTTGCAGGCCTGTTCGGAAGAAACAGGCAAGCCCGTCATCGCCGTGTTCTCCGGCGTTTTTGACCCGCGGATCCACGTCAACCGGCAAATGTCCGGCTCCCTTCCGGCCTATTCAAGTCCCGGAGCGGCCATCGCGGCACTGGCCGCGGTAACCCGCTACGCGCATTGGCTGACACTTGAGTCCCCTGTCTTTGAGCCCCCGGCGGGCGTCAATCCGCAAGCGGTGGAAACCCTGCTGGACACGTGGCTGGAGAATGTGAGCGGCGACGGGCTCGTCACGCTCAGTGCCGCCCAGGCCAGGGAGCTGCTGGGACATTACGGCATCGGGGTCATGGAATCCGTGCCCTTTGGCAGCGAGGACGAGGCTGTGGCCGCGGCCGAACGGCTGGGCTGGCCCGTGGCCATCAAAACCATCGACCCAAGCCTGCGGCACCGGCTCGATTTGGGCGGTGTGCGCATCAACATTGAAAACGCCGACTCCCTGCGGCGCAACATTGTCCAGATGCGCAAATATCTCAAGCCTTATGGTGACAAGGAACTGGAAGTGCAGTCCATGGCCGAGGTCGGCCAGTCGTGCACCCTGCGGGCCATCGAGGATCCGCTGCTGGGGCCCGTGGTTTCCTTCGGCCTGTCGGGCGACGCCGTAAACCTGCTCGATGACTGGGCACACAGGGTTCCGCCGCTGTCGGTGGGGGACACGGCCGAACTGGTGCGTTCACCGCGGGCAGCCGTAAAGCTCTTTGGCTACGAGGGCCTGCCGGCGGGGAATGTGGCGGCGCTGGAGGACCTCGTAGCCAGGGTGGCCATGCTCAAGGACGAACATCCAGAGGTCGCATTCCTGGAATTCAAGCCGATCCTGGTGGGCCCCACCACGGTGACGGTGCTTGCCGTGGACCTGCGCATCGGCAACCCGGCCCAGCGCACCGACAGTGCCCGGCGGGCCATGATTTCCTAGAAAAGTTGATCCAGGGTGCTCGTGGCCGCAAGGTGCCGGCGCCCGCCCAGTTCGCAACGCTGCCGGCAAAGTGCGAAAATGGTGTTCATGAACAGCTTAGGAGCCGGCACGCCGGCCAACACCCAGGGCCGTGATTTGGAATCCGCGCTCCAGCGCTCGGGCTTTTACCCCCGTCTTGTCACTGATGTGGTCAATGACGCCCTGGACGGTCAGGAGAGCCTGTCGCATCTGGTGCACTTGGAGACCCACTTTGACCGCACCGAGGTTCAGCGGCACATCACGGTGTTGGTTCTGACGGCGGAGATGCTTGTCATCGCGCACGTTGACGATCACCAGCTGGATGAGTCGGGGGAGCAGATGGTGGCACAGGTGTCGACCGAGTCGGTGCCCGTCAGCCAGATCAAGTCAGTGGTGCTCAGCTACATTTACGCCCAACCCCAGGACTACAAGCCCTCCGACCCGGCCCGTGAGCTCACCCTGTCCATTGCCTGGTCCGGCGGACAGCGTGTGGAGATGGGTCCGGCGTCGTGCGGGGATCCGGAGTGCGACGCCGACCACGGCTACTCGGGGACCATCGCCCAGGAGGACATCGCGTTGCGCATCAGCGCGGAAGCCGAGGGCCTGCAGGCCGTCATTGACGCCAAGGCCTTCGCCCGTGCCCTGCGCGCAGCCAACACCGGAACCATTTACCACGGCCATTCTGAACTGGGCGCCACCAAGTTCCCCGCCTTCGGCGCACGGTTGGGCCGCTCACATCACCGCCGCTGACGCCGTGACAGCCCGGGCCCCCGCCAACGGTGCCGCACCGGCAGCACCGTTAGCACCGTCTGCGTCCCAGGCCGACGTGCTGGACGGGCAGCCGCCACTGCCGGCGGCTCCCGCCTACGGCAGGTCAAGCATTGGTGATGTGCTCAGCAGCGCGGCGGCCGTGCTGGGTGCCGACGGCTTTGAAAATGTCCTGAAGCTGCCGGCTGCCGAGCGTATTTGCGTGGTGCTCGTCGACGGTTTGGGCAAGGCACTGCTGAAGCAACGCTCGGCGCACACACCCTTCCTGCGTTCGGTCATGGCGGGCGACGCCAGGGGCGAACACCCCCGCACACTTCATGCAGCGTTCCCCAGCACGACGGCGACGTCGCTGACGGCGCTGGGCACGGGCACCGTACCCGGCCAGCACGGCATGGTCGGTTACGACGTGCTGGATCCGCGGCAGGACAAGATTGTGAATCTGCTGGGCAACTGGGATGGTGGCGTTGACCCGCTGCTGTGGCAGCCGTTCCCCACGATTTTCGAGCGGCTGGCGAAGAGTGTGCCGGCAACCACCGTGAGCCTGCCACGATTTGCCGATTCGGCCATGACGCGTGCGGCGCTGCGCGGCAGCAACTTCCGGGGTGCGGTGTCCCCGCATGCCCGCGTGGAGGAGGCAGTTGCCGCCCTGGAAGCCACGCCCAAGGCGCTGGTGTACCTGTACTGGAGCGAACTGGACAAGGCCGGGCACGCCCATGGCGCCGACTCGGCGCAGTGGGAGCACCAGCTGGAGGAACTCGACGCCGGCATGAAACGGCTGGCCGCCACGGCTCCGGCAAACACCTTGATCCTGCTCACCGCCGACCACGGCATGGTCGACGTGCCGAGGTCCGCGCGCATCGACTACTCGGTGTTCCCGGAGCTGGTCGCAGGAGTCAGGCACACCGCCGGCGAGCCGCGCATGGTCCACCTGTATTTGGAACCGGACGTCACCGCCGAAACCCGCGAACAGCTTGTCGCGGCATGGCTGGAGCGCTTCGGCAGGCAGGCCTGGGTGCTGACCCGTGAGCAAGCGGTGGACGCAGGATACTTTGGTGATGTCAGCGAATCCGTCAGCGCCCGGATCGGCGACGTATTGGTGCTGGCCAGGGAATTGATAGCGTTTTATGACCTGCGCCGCGTGCGCCGGCAGGCCATGGAAGTGGTTGGCCAGCACGGCTCCATCACCAAGGCAGAACGTGAAGTTCCGCTGCTCCGGATCCCCGTGACACCCAAGACTGTCAAGGGCCGGCGCCGCTAACCTCCTGCGGAGGCTGGCACAAAAAAGCTGCCCTTGCGGTGCTTGCTGACAAGCAACGCAAGGGCAGCGGCCCGGACTAGTCGCCCTTGGTGCCAAACACTATTTCATCCCAGCTGGGAACGCTTGAGCGCTTGGGCTTGCCTGCGGCCTTGCGCTCAAGCCGTTCCGCAACTTCGCTGTCGCTGGGGCCGTCTTCATCCGGATTGCTGCTGCCCCCGGCCGGCTCCTGAACAGGTTCGGCGGCTGGTGCCGGAGCGGACTCAAGGCGGGCAGGTGCAGGGCGCATGGTCGTCGCCGGTTCCCCTGACAGGACGACCTCCCTGGTTTCCGTGCTGACCTCAGCCACGCTGTCGACCTTGTCCACGCCGGACTCGTCGTGGCCTGCAAGACTGGGGGCCAATTTCAGGAAGGGAATGCCGCGCAGGCGCTCCCTTGCTCCGGTGGCCCCGGACTTGGGGACATCCGTCCGGTGGCTGTCACCGTTGTGGCGGCCACTGTTCTGGGCGTCGTCGTTGGGGGCGCCGCTGTTCGTGTCGCCCTCCGTGGCGCTGGCCGTCTCGCCGTCTCCGGTGCTGCCGTCGTCGGGGACGGGATGCGCCGAAGGAGACCCATAGAGTGCTTCATCGCGGGGATGGGCGCCGGGGACATGAGTGCCGAGCATGGCGGCAAGTTCGTCGTCGCCGTCTTCATCCAAACCCAAACGAACGCCACGCCGTGAGCGGAGCATGTCAAGGATGCCTCGGCCGGGGAAGCCTTCCTCGGCCGGGGTGTCAACGGGATCTGCGGCAGCGTCGCCCTCGGTGGCGGTCTGCTCTTCGGGATCGGCCCGCGCCAAGGCGGCCTCGGCGTCAACATCGAAGGGCTTGTCCATGACGGCGCTGAGCCGGCGTTCGGGAACGGGGCTGTCCAGCGGCTCCAGTTCGCTCAGCTGCTGGGCCCAACGGTTGGCATTGTGCAGGTCCTTGCGGCTTGCATGGAAACGCCACAGGGCCGGGGCCGGCTCGCCAATGCTGCTGGCAGCCCACTGGGTGCCGGGTTCAAAGTCCGCGCTGATCGTCCAGGCGCCGGCTTGTTCGCGCCAAGCATCCCAGCGCAGGGACTTCGGGTCAATGCCAAAGGCGGCCAGGCGGTGCCGGACCATGTCATCAAGTGTTGCCGGGCTGTCGCCAAAGGCCGACTTGTATCCGTCACTGTGCGGTGTGGCGGCAGCGACTTCCACCTTTCGGGCCTGGCCGGCGATGTACTCACGCTCGGCAAGCACCGGGCCCTCGTAGCGTCGGACCTGCTCGAGTGTCAGCCCCGACTGCTCGGCAACATCCGATGCGCTGGATCCAGCCCGGATCATTGCCTGAATTTCCCGTGGTGACATCCGGGGGCCCGATTGCTGGGCTGTCCTGGTCGAGCGGTGGGCGGTCTTGCCAACCGCCGTGCGCAGCGCCTCGTCAAGGGGGAGCCGGTAATTGGTGCCATCGGGACCACTGAGAAGCAAGTGTCCGCCGTCGTCCTGGACACCCACAAGCCGCAGATCAGCCATGCCGTCCTCCCAATAGTTCTTCTGGTTCACTTCGAAACTTTGCCACCGATGCGGGCGATTTCCTACTACCCGCGCAGGCGTGGCGTGAGATGGCTTGGAAAAAGCGCACTTTTCTTCCACCAGCTGCGGGGACTTCAACGCTAGCACCTTGGAGTTCGGCGCCGCAGCACCCCGGCGTCTTAAGCCAGCTGCGAACTCGGGCATCACTTTGCGGTGGTGACTTGTTTTCGACTTTACGGTGTTGGCAGTATTTAGTGTCTGCCGCACAGGGCAGCGATTTTAAGGAAGTAACAATGACAACCGGGTACCACCGGCCACGGACGGCCCACGCAGCTTCGGGACACACGAACGCAGCTGTCAAAAATGCCGTGATTGACTTCGCCGAGTCCGACCTTGCCGAAAGCCATGAACTCCCCGGTGGCGAACTGCCTCCCGACGAGCTGGCCATGGAAATCCTGGCGGAACAAGCCAACGAATTCACCTGCAGCTCGTGTTTCCTTGTCAGGCACCGCTCACAGCTGGTGCGGGAAAAGGATGGATTGAGCTTCTGCCGGGACTGCGAAGGCTGACCCGCGCGGGAATTAGTCCGACGGCAGGCCAGGATGGTGGCGCATTGGGGCCGCAGCCATTCAGGCTTCGGGGGCCGGCTCCCCGGGGCCCGTGTTTCCGCGCACGCCGCCGCCAAGGGCTGCCGCGAGGTGTTCGGGGTGGCGTGAGGACGTGAGCCAGTACGGTGTTCTGTCGGAGGCATCGGTGATTTCAATCCTGACAACAGGCTTGATCCAACCGCGAATGCACAGGTACGCCAGGCCGTTGAGCTTGACGCCGCGCTGAGCGGTGGCGTCGTCGCCGTCGTAATACGTCACCTCGCCAATATGCTGGCGTTCAATCTGTGCCCGGCCAACCTGGAGCGTGTCGGCGGTGACGGCAATGGTCGGAGTGGAGGCAATCAGCAACACGGCCTGTCCGATCAACAGGACAAAGAAGGCGATATATCCGGCGGTGGGGCTGATGGGGATGAAGATCAGGATTCCTGCCGCGGACAGCCCGAGCACAATCACCCATCCCCAAAAATTGGGCCAGAGCTTCTCTGTGTAGTTGGCCGTCGAGGGGGACACTGCGCTCTGCGGCGATTGTGATGACATGACCCAAGCTTTTCACCTTTCGGCCAGCTTTTCACCTTGGGCGGCCCTGACCTCCGTGCAGGGTCCGCGCGGGGGCACCCGCAGGAACCGCGTCCGGTTCGCGATAGAGTGAGCTGTTGTGAGCCAACAGACTTTTCCAACAGTTCCCGCAAATCAACTTCCGGAGCCCGGAGGCCCAACATTGAGCGTGCAACTGCGCATGCTCGACGGCGGTATCGAACCGCCCAGCTACGCACACCCCGGCGACGCCGGCGCAGACCTGCGCACACGCATCGATGTCGTGCTGGCCCCGGGGGAGCGCGCCCTCGTCCCCACCGGTGTCAGCATTGCACTGCCTTTTGGTTTCGTGGCCTTGATCCACCCGCGCTCAGGCCTCGCCACCAAGCAGGGGCTGACCATTGTCAACAGCCCCGGCACGGTTGACGCCGGATACCGGGGCGAGATTTCAGTGACGCTGCTCAACACCGACGCCCGCCATTCCATCACGCTGTCACGGGGCGATAGAATTGCACAAATGGTGATTCAGCGCGTGGAAATGGCTGAATTCGTTGAGGTGAATGAACTGCCGGACTCAGTGCGCGGCACCGGCGGCTTCGGATCCACCGGCGGTTTTTCCCCGGCAACGACCGGCGAAGCCGCACCGGGACACAGCAACGGCTGACAGCCGTCCCAAGACCTACCGCTTCATCTTTTGCTTCATCTTTTACAAGGAGTCTTTAATCCCATGGCTTTTGGGTTCGGTAAGAAAAAGAAGAACGGCTCGGACGAGCCTGCCACGCCCGGACGGGCAACAACTGATTCCGACGACGCCGGTTCCTCACCTGCCGGCGCGGGCCCGGAAATGCTTGACCTGCCCCCGGATCCGTCGGACACTGCCTACGACAGGGAGGTCCACGGCCCCCTGGACGAGTCCGAAGTCGAAGGAACCGACGGATACGTCGACCTTGGCGCGCTGCTCATCACCCCACGTGAAGGCCTGTCGCTGCGTCTTGAAGTTGAGGAGAGCACGTCCCGCGTCATAGCCGTGACCCTTGACCTGAACGGCTCAAGCCTGCAGTTGCAGGCGTTTGCAGCCTCCCGCTCGGAGAAGCTGTGGCGTGACATCCGCGAACAAATCGGCCTCTCCGTCGGGTCCCAGGGCGGCGAAATCGAGATCCTGGACGGCACGTTCGGCAAGGAAGTTCTGGCCAAGGTGCCCGCGCAAGGCTCGGACGGCAGCAAGGGATTCCGCGTGGCCAGGTTCATTGGCATCGACGGCCCGCGCTGGTTCCTGCGCGGTGTCCTGGGCGGCAACGCCGCAGTTGACAGCGCAGCCGCCGGAGAGCTTGAAGACTTGTTCCGCGGTGTCGTTGTGGTTCGCGGCGAGACGCCCCTTCCGCCACGCGACCTGTTGCTGCTGCGCCTGCCCAAGGACGCTGTTGCCGGCTCCGATGGTGGGGTGGCAGCAGACCACGCCGCCCCCGCCCAGGGTGGCGAGCCGTTCCGGCGCGGGCCTGAAATCACAGCGATCGGCTAGTCTTGGCAGCCATGCAGCAAAGCGACTGGCGCGAACCTGTCGCCATCAGCGAGTTGCCGGCCCGTGGCCGTGCCGTCTGTGCCGGAGCCGTCGACGCCGTCACGATTCTGCCGGCCACGACGGCCCCCGCCTACACAGCGATTCTTACGGACAGGGAGTCCTCCCGGGTTGCCGACGACGGCGTAAACCACCGGCTGCGCCTGGTGTGGATGGGGCGCCGGCGGATGCCCGGCATTGTGGCCGGCACCCGCTTGCGGGTTGAAGGCATGGTGTCCCTGCGCGACGGGCAGCCCACCATGTACAACCCGCGCTACGAGATCATTGGAACCCAGGAGAGCTAGTTGAGCCAGCAGAGCCCCGAAGAGAACCCGCCGGCGGACAAGCCCGCCGGCAGTTTCGCCGAGATTGCCCAGGAAATGGCTGCCAAGAACGCCCTTGTCCGCAAGGAAAACGGGCACATTGACTTGTTGGCTGCTGCCGGTGGCGTCAGGGGCATCGCTGAAAGCATCCTGCCGGGCCTGGTTTTCCTGGTGGCCTTCACCCTGACCCGGGACCTGACCATCGCCCTGGTTGGATCTGTCGCCGTGGCGGCCGTGTTCCTCATTGCCAGACTGATCCAACGCACCCCCTTGACGCAGGCGCTGGCAGGAATTGCCGGCGTCGCACTGTCAGCTTTTCTGGCCATGAAGACCGGCAAGGCCGAGAATTACTACACGGTGGGGTTCTACACCAACGCCGCCTACATTGCGGCGATGGTGGTTTCCATTGCCGTGCGCTGGCCCGTTTTGGGCCTGCTGTTCGGCTACGCGCGCAACGAGGGGCTGCGCTGGCGCGAGAAGGCCGAGCGCCTGCGTGCCTACCGCGTCGCCACCTGGATATTGGTTGGCGTCATGGCCGCCCGGCTGGCTGTGCAGCTGCCGCTGTACTTTGCCGGGCAGGTGGACGCCCTGGGTGCCATGCGGCTGATCATGGGCGTGCCGCTGTATGCCTTCGGACTGTGGATCGCCTGGCTCGTCAGCAGACCCGTCGCCGAAGCTGAAGCCGAAGCAGCCGAAGAAGCCGCCCCCGAGGCCTAGCTTTCAATATTCGAGTTTGCAGTTGTTGGACCATTGGCCGTGACGAAAGCGGTTGCCGATCCAACAAGTGCAAACTCGAATTCTTTGAGGGGGTTAGCGCGAGGCGAGGAGGGCGCGGAGGTCCTTTTCCGCGGCGATCGTGGTGATGAAGAACAGCTCGTCCCCGGACTCGACGACGTCGTCCGGGCTGGGCGTGATGGGTGCTTCGTCGCGCAGGATGGCCACGAGGGTGGAGTCCTGCGGCCAGTCGATGGTGCCGACGGTCTGGCCGATCACGTGCGAGTCGGATGGCACCGTGAATTCCACCAGTGAGGCGACACCGGCCTGCAGGGTCAGCAGGCGGACGAGGTCGCCGATCTCCACGGCCTCTTCCACCAGCGCCGTCATGAGCCGGGGCGTGTTCACCGCGACGTCAACACCCCAGGAGTCGTCAAACATCCAGTCGTTCTTTGGATTGTTGACCCTGCCAACCGTGCGGCCAACACCAAACTCGGACTTGGCCAGGAGTGAGACCACGAGGTTGACCTTGTCGTCACCTGTGGCTGAGACCACCACGTCGGCTTCCTCCAGCTTTGCCTCGCGCAGGGTGCTGATTTCGCAGGCGTCGCCCACCAGCCAACGGGCACCGCGCAATCCGCTCTTGCCAATCACCTCCGGCTTGGGGTCGATCAACAACGTCTCGTGGCCGTTGGAGAGCAGTTCCTTGGCAATTGAACATCCCACGCTGCCTGCCCCGACGATGACTACCAGCATGCTAGCTCTCCTTCACGGGTGCGGCAGCGAGGACGCGTGCGACCTCGCTTGACTGCGCACCGACAATCATGGCGTGCACAATGTCGCCTTGTTGGTAACTCGAGTCCGGGCCGGGAAGCATGCCCTCCCCAAAACGGGTCAGGTAGGCCACCCTGACGCGGGCGGCTCCTTCAATGTCCAAAATGTGGCGTCCGATCCAGCCCGGGTGCAGGTTGAGCTCACTGAGCAGCAGCCGTCCGGACGGTTCCCGGAAGTCGCCCTTGATGGCGGTTTCGGGAAGGATCCGCCGCAGCACCTGGTCGGCACTCCAACGCACGGCGGCCACGGTGGGGATGCCGAGGCGCTGGTAGATTTCGGCCCGGCCGGGGTCATAAATTCTGGCCACCACGTGCTCAACATGGAACGTCTCGCGCGCAACGCGGGTGGCCAGGATGTTGGAGTTGTCACCGCTGGAGACAGCGGCAAAGGCGTAGGCATTTTCAATGTCGGCTTGTTTCAAGGTGTCCTGGTCGAAGCCCACACCTGTGATCTTGCGCCCGCCAAATCCCGTGCGCAGGCGCCTGAAGGCGCGCTCGTCCTGGTCGATGATGGCGACCGAGTGGCCGGAGTCTTCCAGGGTGTGGGCCAGTGTTGCGCCCACGCGGCCGCAGCCCATGATCACAAAATGTGCCACTGATGCTCCTTGTCATGGCGGCCCGGCGGCGACTGCCGGGAACCGCAACTGGTCCCGCATGCTGTGGCATGCGGTGCGGGTCTAATTTCACGTTGCCGGTGCACCAATGGTCAAGTTGTGACCGTTTGCGGGCTGCCAAAGTGCTAGCACCAGTGTGCCACGCACCAGACGGCATGGACATTGCAGGTCCTGCAGGTCCCGGTGGTGCTAGCGTTACCCGCGTGCTGAACTTCTTCAACGCGTTTAAGCGGGTCCTGGTGGGGCGTCCGTTCCGCAGCGACAAACTTGCCCACACGCTGCTGCCCAAACGCATCGCCCTGCCGGTGTTTGCCTCCGACGCGCTCTCCTCGGTTGCCTATGCCCCCGATGAAATCCTGCTCACCCTGGCCCTGGCCGGGGTGGCGGCCGTCTCGCTTTCACCCTGGGTGGGCTTGGCCGTCATGGTTGTCCTGCTGACGGTGGTGGCGTCCTACCGCCAAAACGTGCACGCCTATCCCTCGGGTGGCGGCGACTACGAAATTGCCACCGTCAACCTGGGCAAGGGTGCCGGCCTGACAGTGGCCTCGGCGCTCATGGTCGACTACGTCCTGACAGTTGCGGTCTCCATGTCCTCGGCGGCAAATTACCTGGCCACCGCCATCCCCGGCTGGCACGGCACCCAGGCCTTGATCGCCGTCGTCGGTGTCATCATCCTGGCCCTGGTGAACCTGCGCGGCATCAGGGAGGCCGGCACGGTGTTTGCCGTCCCCACCTACATTTTCATGTTCTGCATCTTCGCCATGACCGCCGCGGGCATTTTCCAGGCCGCGACGGGGACCCTGGGCAGGGCGCCGTCGGCCGATTTTGAGATTGTCCCCGAGGCCGCGTTCAACCAAGGGCTTGTCGGGCTGGCAGGCGCGTTCCTGCTGCTGCGCGCCTTCTCCTCCGGCGCCGCCGCCCTGACGGGCGTTGAAGCCATCAGCAACGGCGTGCCCAACTTCCGCAAGCCCAAGAGCAAGAATGCCGCGACCACGCTGCTCCTGCTGGGCGCCATCGCCGCCGGCATGATGGCCAGCATCCTGTTCCTGGCCAATGGCACCGGCGTGCACATTGTCGCGGACCCGCACACCGAGTTCCTCGTCAACGGGGTTGCCCCGCCGGTGGACTACGTGCAGAATCCGTCCATCAGCCAGATTGCGTCGACGATTTTCGGGGCCGGGTCCATCCCGTTCTTCATCATTGTGGCCGCGACCGGCACCATCCTGGTGTTTGCCTCAAACACCGCGTTTAACGGTTTTCCCGTGCTGACCTCCATCCTGGCGAAGGACGGCTACCTGCCCCGCCAGCTGCGCACCCGCGGTGACAGGCTCGCCTTCAGCAACGGCGTGCTCCTGCTGGCTGCCGGCGCCCTGGTGCTGATCATCGCCTTCGACGCCGACGTCACCCGCCTCATCCAGCTGTACATCGTGGGCGTGTTCATCTCCTTCACCGCCAGCCAGCTCGGCATGATGAGGCATTGGACCCGTGAGCTGCTCAAGGTCAAGGACAAGGCCCTGCGGTTCCGCATGATGCGCTCACGGCTCATCAACACCATTGGTTTCTGCATGACGCTGACGGTGCTGTTGATCGTGCTGGTGACGAAATTTGAGCAGGGCGCCTGGATCGCGCTGCTGGCCATGGCCGTGCTGTTTGTCATCATGTGGAGCATTCGTGCGCACTACGACAACGTGGCCAAGGAGCTTGCCGTGGAGACGGATTCAGCCGTCAAGGCCCTGCCGGCCCGCATCCACGCGGTGATCTTGGTCTCCCACGTGCGCAAGCCGGTCATGCGGGCCATCGCCTTTGCCCGGGCGTCAAGGCCCTCAACCCTTGAAGCCATCACCGTTGATTTGGACCCTGCGGAGACCGAACAGACCCTCGCGGATTGGGACAGGCTGAGCATCCCGGTACCGTTGACTGTGTTGGCGAGTCCCTACCGGGAAACGCTGACACCGCTGATCAACCACATCAAGGCCATGCGCAGGGATTCCCCGCGCGACTTGATCGTGGTGTACATCCCGGAATACGTGGTGGGCAAATGGTGGGAGCAGCTGGTGCACAACCAGACCGCCCTGCGGATTAAGACGCGGCTGCATTTTGAACCCGGAGTAGTGGTTGCCAGCGTGCCTTGGCAGCTGAAATCCTCCACCGACGCGAAGAAATACCAGGAATAGAGCATATGAGCGAGCCCACCACCCCTGTCACACCCCGCCTCACCGTCACGGTTGGCCCGGTGGCCCACGGCGGCCATTGCGTTGCCCGGCACGACGGCCGCGTCATCTTTGTCCGCCATGCCATCCCCGGGGAAACCGTGGAAATTTCACTGACAGAGCACGACGACGACGCCAAGTTCTGGCGCGCGGACGTCACCCGCGTCGTGGAAGCGTCCCCGGAACGTGTGGCCCACTTTTGGCCCGAGGCTGACGCACTCAAGGCCGCCGCCCGCCATGGCGCACCCGTGGGCGGGGCCGAATTCGGGCACCTGAGCCGCACCGGCCAGCGCGGATTGAAGACCGCTGTGGTGCGCGAACAGCTTGAACGCCTGGGCGGCCTGTCCCCGGACCGGCTCGATGCCTTGTTCACCGCCGGCGTTGAAGACGTCGATGCCAAGGGAAACCAGGCCCAGCGGGACGGCCTTGGCTGGCGCACCCGGGTTGGCTACGCCGTCACGCCGTCGGGCAAGCTGGGCATGCACGCCCACCGCTCACACAGCATCCTGCCCATCCAGGACATGCCCCTGGCCATCCCCGCCATCAACGAGCTGCGCCTCTGGGAGATTGATTTCACCGGCATCGAGCGCGTTGAGGTTGCCGCCCCCGCCAACGGCTCGGGCACCCTGGTGCTGCTGGCACCCGTTTTTGGTCTCAGTGACAAGGCGTCCGGTGCCGCCGTCAAGCGCGTGGCCCGCGCCCTGGCCGCGCTGGAAACCCCGCCGTCGGTGGCCCGCTGGAACCCGGAAAACAGTGCCATCGAGGTTGTCAACGGCCGCGGGTGGGTCAAGGAAACCACCGATGACCATGAATTCCGGGTGACCGGCGACGGCTTTTGGCAGATCCACCGCAACGCACCCAAGGTCCTCACCGACGCTGCCCTCGGCTTCCTGCTGCAGGGCGGCTACCTGAACGACGGTGCCGATGTCGCGGACCTTTACGCCGGGGCGGGCCTGTTCACCGCACCGCTGGCCGACGCTGTTGGCCCTGACGGCAGTGTCCTGTCAGTGGAAGGCTCCCCGGGAACCAGCCGCGACGCCCGCAAGAACCTGCACGCCAGCGAGCAGGTGGAAATCCTGCAGGGCCGGGTGGAGAAAATCCTCGGCACCCAGTCCCGCTCGTCCCAAACCGCGGCCGGTCAGCGCCGCCGCTTTGACGCCGTCGTGCTTGATCCGCCCAGGGCAGGTGCCGGAAAAGCCGTGGTGCGTGCCCTGGTGGCCACGTCGCCGTCGGCCATTGCCTACGTTTCCTGCGACCCGGCAGCCTTTGCCAGGGACGTGAAGTACTTTGCCAACGCCGGCTGGCAGGTTGAAAAACTGCGCGCCTTTGACCTGTACCCGCACACGCACCATGTCGAAACGGTGGCCCTCCTTATTCCGGCAACACGTCCGGCAACAGTGTCGGCAGCAGTGTCGGCAGCGAAAGCATCCAGCACGGACTAGGAGCGGCGTTGAAGCAGACGGCAGCACAGGCCCGCCCGCCCCGGCGCGACCTCACGCGCAACAAACCGAAGGGCACTGTGCTGGCCGAGCGGCGCGACGAACACCGCCGCTCGGCCATGGAACAGGCGCGCGGACGGCTGGCGCCGGTTGACCCCGAGACGCTTGAGCAGTCGGGGTTGAACGCCGCGCAGGTGCATGAACGCCGGTCCGCGGAGCTGACAAACACCGTCGCGCATGAGAGCAGCCGCAGCATTTGGGCCATTGTGCGGGCAAATGTGTTCACCTTGTTCAACACCGTGCTGGGCAGCTGCCTGGTTCTGGTGCTGTTGGTGGGGGACGCCCGCGACGCCTTGTTTGGCTTCATCGTGCTGGCCAACGCGGCCATCGGGGTGGTTCAGGAATACCGAGCCAAGCGGACCCTTGACAGGCTTGCCGTGCTGCACGCGCCACGAGCCAGGGTGCTGCGGGACGGGAAGGAGGGCGAAATCGCCGTCGCCGACGTGGTGCAGGATGACGTCCTGCTGCTGCGCACCGGCGACCAGGTCCCTGCCGACGCCTTGGTGCTGGCAGCCGAGGCCCTCGAAATTGACGAGTCGCTGCTGACGGGGGAGTCCGACCCGGTCACCAAGATGCCCGGGGACACGGCGTTGTCCGGCTCCGCCGTCGTCGCCGGCTACTGCACGGCACGGGTGCACAGGGTCGGCGCCGAATCATATGCCTCGGCCCTGACCGCGGAAGCGCGGCGCTTTTCACTGGTGAACTCGGAAATTCGCAACTCGATCAACCGGATCATCCTGTACATTGCCTGGGCCTTGATACCGATCATCCTGCTGGTGATCAACGGACAGATGAGCGCCCATGGCGGCTGGGCAGCGGCCATTGCCACGGGGGACTGGCGTGTGGCAGTGGTCAGCGCCGTTGCCAGCATTGTCGCCATGATCCCGGAGGGGCTGGTGCTGTTGACGAGCATCTCCTTTGGCATGGCGGCAGTGACCTTGGCCAGGCGGAAGGTTCTGGTGCAGGAATTGCCGGCCGTGGAGGGGCTCGCCCGGGTCGACATGGTCTGCCTGGACAAGACCGGGACGCTGACGGAAGGCCGGATGGAACTGGCCGGCACCACGGTGTTTGGTGCCGTCGCAGGGTGGGAAGAGGTTCTTGCCTGGCAGGGTGCCCACCCCAACGCCAACGCCACTGCCGCCGGCCTTGCCGGCACCTATGCGGCAGTTCCGGCGCAGGAACCTTCGGACCAGGTGCTTTTCAGCAGTGCCCGCAAATACAGTGCCGTCACCTTCGGTCCCGGCCGTTTGGCCGGCGACTGGGTCCTGGGCGCCCCCGAGGTGGTCCTTGCGGCCGGAGACCACTCCGAGGCGCTGGAAGCCGCCCATGGGGCCTCAGGGCGCGGCCTGCGGGCCGTTGTGCTGGCACACAGGGCGGTACAAACGCCCGGTGGCGGAGAGTTTTCCCTGGCCGGGCTCGAGCCCGTGGTCCTGCTGGTGTTCCGTGAAAAGGTGCGTCCCGACGCCGCCGAGACGCTCCAGTACTTCCGCGACCAGGGCGTGCTGTTGAAGATCATTTCCGGCGACAACCCGCGCACCGTTGCTGCCGTGGCCCGTGATGTGGGCTTCGAATTCACCGGCGACGGGTATGACGCCCGCGGACTGCCGGAGGACCTTGAGGCCATGGCCGACGTCCTGGAACATGAAAGTGTGCTGGGCCGGGTCTCCCCGGAGCAAAAGAAATCCATCGTGCTTGCCTTGCAAAGCCGCGACCACGTTGTGGCCATGACGGGCGACGGCGTCAACGACGCGTTGGCGCTCAAGCACGCCGACATCGGCATCGCCATGGGCAGTGGTGCCGCAGCCACCAAGGCAGTCTCACGGCTGGTTTTGCTTGATGGCCAATTTTCACACCTTCCTTCAGTGGTTGCGGAGGGGCGCCGCGTCATCGCCAATGTGGAACGTGTGGCCAACCTGTTCCTGACAAAAACCACCTACGCCATCATCATTTCCATCACCATCGGCATCTTGATGTGGCGATACCCCTTCCTGCCGCGGCAACTGTCAATTGTGAGCTCCATGACCATTGGCATCCCCGCGTTCTTCCTGGCCCTGCTGCCCAACGGCCGCCGCTACCAGCCTGGCTTCCTGCGCAGGACGCTCATGTTCGCCATTCCCTCGGGGACCATCGTGGCCGCGTGCATCATGGCCGTCTACTCCTACGCGCAGGCGTTCCCCAATACTTCCGTGGGGGAAGATCAGGTCATCACGGAGGCCCAGACCGCCGTCACCATGACGGTGCTGCTCGTCGCATTGTGGGTCCTTGGTGCGCTGGCCCGCCCGTTCGACAAATGGCGGTCGCTGCTCGTTGCCGCCATGGTTGCCGGCCTCGTATTGGTGATGGCCGTGCCGTTCGCCCGGAAGTTCTTTGCCCTCGACATCCCCAGCGGGGGGCTGCTGACAGCTACGATTGCCGTAACTGCAACAGGATGCGTGGCGATCGAGCTGCTGTACCGCTTTTTGAAGAAGCGCGGGGCAGTCTCCGAACGTGAGTAAGGGCTGCCTAACTGGCATACTGTCCCTTGCGTGACAAAGATAAAAGCAGTGGCGAGAGGAGTCCATCGATGACTAATGTGGACAGTTTTGGTTCCAAAGGCGTACTTAATGTTGCCGGAACCGACTATGAGATTTTCCGACTGAACTCGGTAGAAGGCGCAAAGAGCCTTCCGTTCAGCCTCAAGGTATTGCTGGAGAACCTGCTGCGCACCGAAGATGGTGCGAATATTACGGCAGACCATGTGCGGGCCTTGGCAGAGTGGGACCCGAATTCGGAGCCCAACACAGAAATTCAGTTCACCCCGGCCCGTGTCATCATGCAGGACTTCACTGGAGTTCCCTGCATCGTTGACCTGGCAACCATGCGTGAAGCAGTCAAGGAGCTCGGCGGGGATCCCACCCGTGTCAACCCCTTGGCTCCTGCCGAGATGGTCATTGACCACTCCGTGCAGATTGACGTTTTCGGCAACTCAGGTGCCGTCGAGCGCAACATGGAAATTGAATACCAGCGCAACGGTGAGCGTTACCAGTTCCTGCGGTGGGGCCAGAGCGCCTTCGAAGACTTCAAGGTCGTCCCCCCGGGCATGGGCATCGTGCACCAGGTCAACATTGAGTACCTGGCCCGCACCGTCATGACCCGCGAGGTCGACGGCGTATTGCGCGCCTACCCCGACACGCTCGTCGGCACCGACTCCCACACAACCATGGTCAACGGCCTCGGCGTGCTGGGTTGGGGCGTTGGCGGCATCGAAGCCGAGGCAGCCATGCTTGGCCAGCCCGTCTCCATGCTCATTCCCCGCGTTGTCGGCTTCAAGCTGACCGGAACCATTCCGGCCGGGGCCACGGCAACCGACGTTGTGCTCACCATCACCGAGCAGCTGCGCAAACACGGTGTTGTTGGCAAGTTCGTGGAGTTCTACGGCGAAGGCGTTGCCGGTGTGCCGTTGGCCAACCGCGCAACCATCGGCAACATGAGCCCGGAATTTGGTTCCACGGCTGCGATGTTCCCGATTGACGATGTCACCATCGACTACCTGCGCCTGACCGGCCGTTCCGAGGAACAGGTCGCACTCGTGGAGGCCTACGCCAAGGAGCAGGGCCTGTGGCATGATCCTTCGGTTGAGATCCAGTTCTCCGAGTACCTCGAACTTGATCTGTCAACCGTGGTTCCGTCCATCTCGGGCCCCAAGCGCCCGCAGGACCGCATCGAGCTGACCAACGCCAAGGGCCAGTTCCGCTCGGACCTGAAGAACTACGTTGCCGGCGAAGAAAACGCTGAAGGCAACACGGTTGACGAGTCCCTGGAAGAATCTTTCCCGGCCTCCGACGCCCCGTCCTTCACACACCCGGACAGCCACACCCACGACACCGAGCGCACAGTGGTTTCCGCCGCTGCCGGTGCCAACGGGCGCCAGTCAAGCCCGATCCACGTCAAGAACGAATCGGGCGTCGAATTCGAGCTGGACCACGGTGCAGTCTCGATCGCCTCGATCACCTCTTGCACGAACACCTCCAACCCTTCAGTGATGCTCGCTGCAGCCGTTCTGGCCCGCAACGCCGTCAACAAGGGCCTGGCGTCCAAGCCGTGGGTCAAGACCTCCGTGGCCCCCGGGTCCAAGGTTGTCACCGACTACTACGAAAAGTCGGGCCTCGTACCCTACCTGGAGAAGCTCGGCTTCTTCACCGTGGGCTACGGCTGTGCAACCTGCATCGGCAACTCCGGCCCCCTGGACACCGAAGTTTCAGCAGCCATTGCTGAAAACGACCTGTCCGTGACCGCAGTCCTCTCCGGTAACCGCAACTTCGAAGGCCGCATCAACCCGGACGTGAAGATGAACTACCTGGCGTCGCCGCCATTGGTCATCGCCTACGCCCTGGCCGGCACCATGGACTTCGACTTTGAAGCTGACGCCCTGGGCCAGGATGCTGACGGCAACGACGTCTTCCTGCAGGACATCTGGCCGAACCCGGTTGAGGTCCAGGAAGTCATGGATGCCTCGATTGACCGCGAGATGTTCACGAACTCCTACGCCACCATCTTTGATGGCGACGACCGCTGGAAGGCCCTGGAGACCCCCGAAGGCAACGTCTTCGAATGGGACCCCAAGTCCACCTACGTCCGCAAGCCCCCGTACTTTGAGGGCATGAAGGCCGAGGCCGACCCGGTTGAGGACATTGCCGGGGCACGCGTGCTGTTGAAGTTGGGCGACTCCGTCACCACCGACCACATCAGCCCCGCTGGTTCCTTCAAGTCGGACACCCCCGCCGGGCAGTACCTGCTGGCCAACGGTGTGGAGCGCAAGGACTTCAACTCCTACGGTTCACGCCGTGGAAACCACGAGGTCATGATTCGCGGCACCTTCGCGAACATCCGCATCCGCAACCAGGTCCTGGACAACGTCGAAGGTGGCTTCACCCGCGACTTCACCCAGGAAGGCGGCCCGCAGGCCTACGTCTACGACGCCTCCGTCAACTACCAGGCTGCCGGCACCCCGCTTGTCGTCCTGGCCGGCAAGGAATACGGTTCAGGCTCCTCACGCGACTGGGCAGCCAAGGGCACCGCACTGTTGGGCGTAAAGGCCGTCGTGGCCGAGAGCTACGAGCGCATTCACCGCTCCAACCTCATCGGCATGGGCGTTCTGCCCTTGCAGTACCCGGCCGGCCAAAACGCGGAATCCCTGGGCCTGACCGGCACAGAGACCTTCTCCGTTGAAGGCGTGACCGAGCTGAACAACGGCACCACGCCCAAGACCCTCAAGGTCACGGCAGTTGCTGAAGACGGCACCACCGTAAGCTTCGATGCCGCACTGCGCATCGACACGCCCGGTGAAGCCGACTACTACCGCAACGGTGGCATCCTGCAGTACGTGCTGCGCCAGATCACAGCAGCAAGCTAGTCCCCACGCCCTCCCCAAGTCAAGACGCTGGCGCGTCTTGACTTGGGGCCCCTCGGGCGCGTGGGCCCAATTATCAGGGTTCAACGCCTCGGGCGCGTGGGCCCAATTATCAGGGATCAACGCCTCGAGGGCATGGGCCCAACAATATTGGGCCCGGCGCTTCAGCATGTGGGCCGCGGGCATGGGTTGTAATGGCAGGAACGCAGTACGTTGAGGGCGGGCAGCCGGGAAACCGGGTGCCCGCCCTCGATGCGTTAATGTGCTTTTCGACACCGGAGCCGCACTCTGGCGCCGGGACTTTTGGTGCCGGAAAGCAGAACCGGAGACATAAATGGCACGGGCCCAGCGGGGTCTGCGCGCACCCGGGCACGGGACGCGATATTGTTAGACGTTGACCGTGGACCCAGGGAGGTACCAATTGGGACTTTTAGAAACCATCACGCATCCGCGCGAGCTGGGCAGGCTCAGCGACAGCCAGATGGAAAGCCTTGCCCAGGAAATCAGGGACTTCCTCATTGCCAACGTGTCCCAAACAGGCGGCCACCTCGGACCGAACCTCGGCGTGGTGGAACTGACACTGGCCATCCACCGGGTTTTCGATTCACCTCGTGACAGCATTGTCTTCGACACGGGACATCAGTCCTATGTGCACAAACTGGTCACCGGACGGCAGGACTTTTCCACCCTCCGCCAACAAGGCGGACTCTCCGGCTACCCGGACAGGGCCGAATCCGAGCATGACATTGTTGAAAGCTCACACGCGTCCTCCTCGCTTTCCTGGGCCGACGGCATCGCCCGCGCCCGCCAGCTCAACGGCGAGAACGACCGCTACGTCGTGGCTGTGATTGGCGACGGCGCCTTGACCGGCGGCATGACCTGGGAAGCCATCAACAACATTGCCGCGGACAAAAACCGCAAGCTGATCATTGTCGTCAACGACAACGGCCGCTCCTACGCCCCCACCGTCGGGGGAGTAGCCGACTACCTGGCCTCATTGCGCCCGGCCCTTGACCATGTGCGCACCCACAAAAAATATGAAGCATCCATGTCGTGGGGCAAAAAGCGACTCCAGGACGGCAACGCCGCCGGCCGGTTCGTGTACAAGAGCCTGCACGCAGCCAAGAAGGGCGTGAAGGACTGGTGGGCCCCACAAGGCCTCTTCGACGACCTCGGCATGAAGTACGTCGGCCCGATTGACGGCCACGACGAAAAAGCCATGGAGGCAGCGTTGACTGCCGCCAAGAACTATGGCGGCCCCGTCATCGTCCACGCCTTCACCGAAAAGGGCCGCGGCTACGCCCCCGCCCGGGCCGACGTCAACGACCAGTTCCACGCCGTCGGCATCATCAACCCCGAGACCGGTGAATCGGTTGAAACACCCAGCGGCAAGTCCTGGACCGCCGTCTTTGGGGATGAAATCACCAAGATCGCCGAGGAACGCAACGACATCGTCGGCATCACGGGAGCCATGCTCCTTCCCGTGGGCCTGGCAAAGTTCGCGGAAAAATTCCCCGACCGCGTCATCGATGTTGGCATTGCCGAACAACACGCCGTGACCATGGCCGCCGGGATGGCGTTTGGCGGGCTGCACCCCGTCATCGCCATTTACGCGACGTTCCTGAACCGGGCCTTCGACCAGCTCCTCATGGACGTGGCCCTGCACAAGGCCGGTGTCACCATCGTCCTGGACCGGGCCGGGGTCACCGGACCCGACGGCGCCAGCCACCACGGGATGTGGGACCTTTCCATGCTGCAAATCGTCCCCGGACTGCACCTGGCCGCCCCCCGCGACGCGGTCCGCCTGCGCGAGGAGCTGCGTGAGGCCGTCGCCATTTCGGACGCCCCCTCGGTGGTGCGTTATTCCAAGGGCAAGGTGGGCCCGGAGATCGCCGCCCTTGAACGGCTGTACGACGGCGTCGACGTCCTGGCCCGTGCACACCACGACATGCCCGGTGCCGGCAAGGATCCGCAGACTGACGTGCTGATCGTGAGCGTGGGCGCCATGAGCGAACTGTCCCTCGAGGTGGCCCAACGCATTGGCGACCAAGGAATCACCTCCACCGTCGTCGATCCACGCTGGGTGCTGCCCGTGCCGCGCTCGATCGTGCAACTGGCATCCCAACACCGCATTGTCATTGTTGTGGAGGACGGCGTCCGCGCCGGCGGGGTCGGTTCGCGCATCCGCCAGGAACTGCGCGCCGCAGGCATCGACACCGCCCTGAACGAGGTCGGCCTGCCGGTGGAGTTCCTGGACCACGGCAGCCGCGGCGAGGTGCTTGAGCGCGTGGGCCTGACGGCACAGCGGGTCTCCCAGGACGTCGTCGAACAGGTCCTTGGCACCAAGGTCCCCTTCGCGCGCCCCCTGCCCGGCCAGCCCGCACCTCGCACAGGGCAGATGCCGATCCTGTGACGGCCGTGAAGGAAGCGGCCGTCCCGCAACAGCAAGAGACGGACCTCCCGCGTCCCGGAGACCTGGTGGTGGCCCGGAACCGCAAGTACGACGGCACATCCCATTGGGTTGTGCCCGGGCGTTACCTGGGCGTCGATGAGTTCGGGCACTGGATATTTCAGGGCACACACGAATTCATCTCCCGCCCCGGTGCTGCACTGTACACCGAATCTGATGCGGTCCTGCTGATCCCATTCACGGGCGATTGGGTGGCAACGTTCTACGATGAGGCGCATCCGGAAAAGGTGGAGCTGTACATTGACCTGGCCATGGATCTGCGGTGGCGGCGGATCCGCCCTGAGGTGGTCGAATTCCACATGATCGACATGGATCTGGACGTGGTCCGCACGGCAACGCGCGGCTTGTACGTTGATGATGAAGATGAATTTGCCCAGCACCGCATCGAACTGGCCTACCCCGATGAGCTGTGCACCCGCATGGAATCCGCCTGCGCGGAACTCGTCAAGGCCGTAGCCGGCGCCAATGCCCCATTCGACGGCCGCGATGCGGCCTGGTTCGCCCTAGGAAGGACATCGCCATGACTGGCACAGAGGAAAGCATGACAGAGCAGGGCAACCAAACAATTTTGGCGGGCATGGATCCCAACATTGTGCGCATGTACAAGCGGGACGACGCCGGAACCCTGGTTTTCCGTGAAGCGTGGGTTGACGCCGGGGGAGCCGGGGAGACGGACGATGAGGCGGGCACAAGCGAATCGCCGGAGGTGTATTTCGTTCTGAACCACGGCACTGTTGGGCACATCAGCACGTCCAAGGACGTGGTGGTGAAGTCGGTGGAGGAAGCCGAGGGCATGCTGGCGGCGTTCGCCGAACAGTGCGGTGAGGACGGCTACGCCGTGCTCACCCGGGAAGAGCAGACGCTCGTGGTGGCCCAGTTTGCGCTCAAGAGCGACCGTGTCTCGGACCGCGACAAGCACCTGGCCAAGCGCGTCAAGGACACCCTGACCCCGCACCTTGCCTGGCGTGGCAGCGGAGTGCTGGAAAAAATGGAATTCACTGCCGCCGGCCATGGATTGGGGAAGCTGAACGTCTACATCGCGGCCCCCGATGCTGCCCGTGCCGTCGCCAACATCAAGGTGTGCATCCGCGAGGAGAAGCTCGACTTCACCAAGCTGACCGTTGCGGCAGGCCCCATTGACGATCCAAGTGCCCTGCGGGCCAAGCACAGCGCCACGGGCGGCACGGCCTTCACCCTGTAGCGCGACCCGCCGGCCGGCCTCCCCGCCGACTACCCACCCACGGCCTCCCGGGGCGGTCGGGGGGAGTGGCCGACATTCGCTAGGGTGGAAACATGACTGATTACCGCCAAGTGGGCAATTCCGGACTGACAGTTTCAACCGTGGGGCTCGGGTGCAACAACCTGGGCCGCAGCGGCACCGTGACAGAGACGCAGGAGGGAAGCAATGCCGTCGTCCATGCCGCGCTGGACGCCGGCATCACGCTCTTTGACGTTGCCGACACCTACGGGAAAACACCCGGACTGAGTGAAGAGGTTCTGGGCAAGGCGCTTGGTGCTGAGCGCGCCAATGTCATCGTGGCGACGAAATTTGGCATGGACGCGGGCGGCGCCAACGGGGTCGACTGGGGCCGGCGCGGGTCACGCAAGTACATCATCCAGTCCGTGGAGGCGTCGCTGCGCAGGCTTGGCACCGACTTCATCGACCTCTACCAGTTCCACACCCCGGACATCCACACGCCGATCGCCGAGACCATCAGCGCCTTGGACGACCTCATCCGCGACGGCAAGATCCGCTACATCGGGCACTCGAACATGGCCGGCTGGCAGGTGGCCGAGGCCGAGTTCACGGCCCGCTCGCTGGGCGGCAACCGCTTCATCTCCAGCCAAAACCACTACAACCTGCTGGACCGCCGCGCCGAGCTGGAGGTCGTGCCCGCAGCGGCAGCCTACGGTCTGGGGGTGTTGCCGTACTTCCCGCTGGCCAACGGCCTGCTGACCGGCAAGTACAGCTCGGGCAAGGCCCCGGCCGGCAGCCGGCTGACGCACACGCGCCAAAACATGGTTGCTGACGCGGACTACGACCAGCTCAAGAGCTATGGTGAGTTTGCCGCCGAACGCGGCCTCACCGAGCTGGAGGTGGCATTCTCCTGGCTGGCGGCACAGCCGTCCGTGGCCAGCGTCATCGCCGGTGCGACCAAGCCGGAACAAATCCGCCAAAATGCCCTGGCCGCATCGTGGACTCCGTCGGTTGAGGAACTTGCCGCCCTCGACGCGATCTTCCCGGCGACGGCAAAGGTCGCCCTCTTCTAGCCTGGCCGGCGGGCCGGCGGGCCGGGTGGCCAGTCCGGCCGGCAGGGCCACCACCCGGAGTCAGGGGTGCCCGGAACCGGTGTTAAACCGAAACGGTGATCCATTCCCCGTCGATGGCGGCGGCGTAGCGGGGGAGCGGCTCCTTGGCAGGGCCCGACTGGACCGTTCCGTCGCTGCCGGCAAACACCGAGCCGTGGCAGGGGCATTTAAAGTCGGCACCGTCGGGGGCCACCTTGCAGCCCGCGTGGGTGCAAATGTCGGTGTAGGCCAGGATGGTGGTCTCGTCGGGACGGAACAGCACAATCTCGACGCCGTCGGCTGTTCCGGCCGCGGTGCCGCCCACGGGGAGTTCCGAAAGCTTGCCCACCTGGTGCGGCGTTCCGCCGCTGGGGATTTCCGCAGGCGTTTCGCCCTTGGCGCTGCTGCCGTTGCCGGAGGGGGCGCAGCCAGCCAGTGCCAGTGCGCAGGCCGCGCCGGTGACTGCCGTGGTGGCTCGAAGGGTTGCGCGGCGGGTTGGTGAAGAATCGAAAGTCATGGCCACATTATCTCAGCTGCCGCAGCCGGAAAGCCAAACGGGCCGCCAGCAGCGGCCCGGCCACCCGCTGCCAACCAACGCGCTGTCAATCAACCCGCTGCCAATCAACCTGCTGTCAACCAGGAACGACGCCGGACCGGCACCTTGGCAGCCAAGGTGCCGGTCCGGCGTCGTGCAGGGAAACGGGCAGCGCCCCGAAAGCGGGCGGTGCGTGCCGGTCAGGACTCCGGGTGGAACGGCTTTCCGTTGACCCGTTGTGAGGCGCCGACCCGGTCGAGGTACGGCGTGATGCCGCCCAGGTGCATGGGCCAGCCGGCGCCGAGGATCATGCACAGGTCGATGTCCTCGGGACCGGCCACAACGCCCTCTTCGAGCATGAGCCCGATTTCCTCCGCCAGGGCGTCCTGGGTCCGGCGCAACAGTTCCTCACCGGTCGCCGGGGAGTCCCCAAAGCTCAGCAGCGCCAGGGTGTCGGCCGGGATGGAGACGCTGCCGTCCCCGGCGGTTTCCCACAGCCCCTTCCTGCCGGCGTCGATCAGTGCCTGCTGGTTTGCTGAGACGTGGAAGCGTTCGCCAAAGGCTGCGTGCAGCGACTCGGTGACGTGCTGTGCCACGGGGATGCCGACCATGGCCAGCAGCGTGAACGGCGTCATTGGCATGCCCATGGGGCGCAGCGCATTGTCGGCCGTGTGGGCGTCGGTGCCCTCGTCGAAGGCCTTGGAAACTTCGGCCATGAGGCGCAGCAGCACCCGGTTGACGACAAATGCGGCCGCATCCTTGACCAGCACCGCGGTCTTGCGCAGCGCCTTGGCCGTTGCAAAAGCGGTGGCCAGGACGGCGTCGTCGGTTTTGGGCGCGCGCACAATCTCCAGCAGCGGCATGACAGCCACAGGGTTGAAGAAGTGGAAACCCACGAGGCGTTCGGGATGCTTGAGGTCCGCCGCCATGGCCGTGACAGACAGTGAGGACGTGTTCGTGGCAAGGATGCACTCGGGGGAGACGATGGCCTCCACCTCGGCAAAGACCTGCTTCTTGACGTTGAGTTCCTCAAAGACCGCCTCGATGACAAAGTCCGCGTCCGCGAAGACCTCCTTGGAGACGGAGCCGGTGACGAGTGCCTTGGTGCGGTTCGCGGCGTCTTGGCTGATCCGGCCCTTCGCGAGCAGCTTGTCGACCTCGCCGTGCACGTAGGTGACGCCCTTGTCGACGCGGGCCTGGTCGATGTCCGACATGACGACCGGGACCTTGAGCTGGCGGGCGAACAGCAACGCGAACTGCCCCGCCATGAGGCCGGCGCCCACCACGCCAACCTTTGTGACCGGGCGCGCCAGCTTTGGATCCGGCGCCCCGGCCGGCCGCTTGGCACGCTTTTGCACCAGGTCCAGGAACGCATACACGGTGTCCTTGAACTGCGGCGTGCCCATGAGGTCGGCCAGCGCCTCGTCCTCGGCGGCAAAGGACTGCGCCTTGGTGAAGTGTTTGCCCTTCTCCAGCAGCTCGATGACCTTGGCAGGTGCGAGGGCCGCATTGGAGGTCTTGGCCTCCACAAACGTCTTGGCATGGGCGACGGCGGCGTCCCAAGCTGCGCCGTTTACCTCGCTGAGCGGCTCGGCCACCGCATTGGGCCGGCTGACATCCTCGGCACCGGACAGAACCCGGGCGGCCCAGTTCAGCGACTGTTCCACGAAGTCGGCCGGTTCAAACATGGCGTCGGCAATGCCGAGCTTGAAGGCTGCCGGGCCGCTGAGGGTGCGGTTGTTGCTCAAGGGGTTTTCCAGCATGATCTTCACGGCGTTGGCCGGGCCGATCAGGCGGGGGAGCAGGTACACCCCGCCCCAGCCGGGAACGAGTCCCAGGAATGCCTCGGGGAGGGCCAGCGCGCCGGCACCGGTGGAGACGGAACGGTAATTGGCGTTGAGCGCGATCTCAAGGCCGCCGCCCAGGGCCAGGCCGTTGATGAACACGAAGCTGGGGACACCCAGGTCGTTCAAGGTGGAATAAACATCGTGGCCCAACTGCGCCATCCACAGTCCGGACTCGCGGTTCTTCAGGCTTTTGACCGCTGAGAGGTCTGCACCGGCAGCAAGGAAGAACGGCTTTCCCGTGATGCCAACGCCCTTGATTTCGCCCTTCGCAGCCCGCGCGCGCTGGGCTTCCAGCGTGGTGCCCAGTTCAATCAACGTGTTGGGACCCAGGGTGCTGGGACGGCGGTGGTCAAGGCCGTTGTCAAGGGTGATGAGGGCGAAGGTGCCGGCGCTGGGGGCGCCGTCAACACCGGGCAGGGCAATGTCCTGAACGTAGGAATGGGTCACCACTTCATCGGGAAACAGTGCTGCGAGCTTGCTGAAGTCCTGGGCGCTCATGCTGCGCTCCCCTCTGTGGTTGTGGTGGCTGTCGTTTCGTCGTTGGAGGCAAAATGCGGGTTTTCCCAGATGACGGTTGCGCCCATGCCGAGGCCGATGCACATGGTGGTGATGCCGTACCGGACCGAGTGGTCTTCCTCGAACTGCCGGGCCAGCTGGTTCATGAGCCGCACGCCGGAGGACGCCAGGGGGTGTCCGACGGCGATGGCGCCACCGTAGCGGTTGACGCGAGGGTCGTCGTCGGCAATCCCAAAATGGTCAAGGAAGCTGAGCACCTGGACGGCGAAAGCCTCATTGATTTCAAACAGGCCGATGTCCTCGATGGTGAGCCCGGCGAGCTTGAGGGCCTTTTCGGTGGCCGGGACGGGGCCGATGCCCATGACCTCGGGGGCGACGCCGGCGAACGCGTACGTGACCAGGCGCATCTTGACCGGCAGGCCAAGTTCGGCGGCAGTGTCGGCGGAGGCCAGCAGTGCTGCCGTCGCGCCGTCGTTCAGGCCGGCGGCGTTGCCTGCGCTGACCCGGCCGTGGGAGCGGAACGGGGTGCGCAGGGCGTCAAGGTCCGCCAGGGTGGTGCCGGGGCGCGGCGGCTCGTCGACGGTGTTGACCGTCCAGCCCTGCCCCGGCTTGAGCGTCGCCACGGGGACAAGGTCGGGCTGGATCTGGGTTTGTCCGTAGGCGGCGGCCAGCTTGTTCTGGCTGGCGACGGCGAAGGCGTCGGTGCGGTCCTTGGTGATGGCCGGGAACCTGTCGTGCAGGTTTTCGGCGGTGTTGCCCATGTTCAGGGCAGCCGGGTCCACAATGCGTTCCGACATGAACCGCGGGTTCGGGTCGGCGCCTGCGCCCATGGGGTGGTGCCCCATGTGCTCCACACCGCCGGCAATGACGACGTCGTAGGCGCCGAAACCGATGCCCGAGGCCGTGGTGGTGACAGCCGTCATGGCTCCGGCGCACATCCTGTCAATGGCGAAGCCGGGCACCGACTGCGGCAAGCCGGCCAGCAGGGCTGCGGTCCGGCCGATGGTCAGGCCCTGGTCGCCGGTCTGGGTCGTGGCGGCGATGGCCACCTCGTCAATGCGCTCGGCGGGCAGCTGCGGGTTGCGGCGCATCAGTTCCCGGATGCATTTGACCACCAGGTCGTCGGCGCGGGTGTTGGCATAGATGCCTTTTTCCCCGGCCCGTCCAAAGGGTGTGCGGACGCCGTCAACAAAGACCACGTCCCTAATCTGCCGATTTTGGCTCACGTTTTGCTCCTTGACTGCAAACAACGGATTCAGTTCAACCCAAGGTTATGGGGACGACTGTGTCAAGGATCATGTTACTCGTGAGTAACTTAGTCGTCAAAGCCGGGCGAGCTGTGGCGGGCGGCAATTCCGAAACGCGGGCCAGCGGGCCCGGCACCCAGTCAGCCCGCGTCGCCGTCGTTCTTGGACGTTTTGGGTTCCTTGGCCGGCAGCGGCTCCGGGTTCGCCAAAGCTTCGGTGAGCAGCGCGGCGGTCTTCTCGATTTGCCAGGGGCGGGCGCCAAGTTCCGCCAGCTGGGCCGAGACCGTCTGCACCGTGATCGTTGACGGCGGACGCCAGCAAACGCGGCGCAGGAAGTCAGGGGTGAGGATGTTCTCGACGGGGATGTTGAGCTCCTCGGCAAGGTCGGCGAGGCGGGGCCGGGCCGTTGCATAGCGGGCGGCGGCTGCGACGTCGCGCTCGGCCCACACCCGGGGCGGGGGCGGAGTGTTGTTGGAGACCTGCAGGGGCGGCAGGTCTGTGCTGTTTTTAGCCGTTTGCAGGGCGTGCAGCCATTTGGGGGCGTCGCGCTTGGCGGCTCGACCGTGGAATCCCGACAGGGCGAGCAAGGCGGGGACCGTGGCGGGCATGCCCTTGGCAGCGGCAATGATCGCGGAGTCGGGAATGAGCCGGCTGGGAGCAATGTCGCGGTGTTCGGCCAACCGTTCACGCGTCTGCCACAGCTCGCGCACGGCGCCGAGCTGGACGCGGTTGCGGATGGTGTGTGAGCCGGAAGTGCGGCGCCAGGGATCCACCCTCGGGGCGGGCACGCCGGCGTCGATCAGGTGCTGGAACTCCTGTGCCGCATAGTCAAGCTTGCCGTCGTTTTCAAGCAGGGCAACAAGTTCCTCCTCCAAGTCGACGAGGACCTCGACATCCAAGGCGGCGTAGCGCAGCCATGGCTCCGGAAGCGGGCGCGTGGACCAGTCGGCCGCTGAATGTTCCTTGGCCAGGTGGTAGCCGAGGAGCGATTCCACCACCGCACCCAGCCCGACACGCGGCAAGCCGGCGATCCGCGCGGCAAGTTCCGTGTCAAAAAGTTTGTCGGGCCACATGCCGACGCCGGCAAGGCAGGGCAGGTCCTGGCTGGCCGCGTGCAGGATCCACTCAACGCCGCGCAGCGCCTCGTCGATAATTTTCAAGTCTGCAAACGCTTCGGGGTCGATGAGCCATGTGCCGGCGCCTTCGCGGCGGATCTGCACGAGCATGGCGCGCTGTCCGTAACGGAACCCCGAGGCTCGTTCGGTGTCAACGGCCGCGGGACCGCGGCCTGCGGCCAATGCTGCGGCGCACCTCTGCAGGGCCGGCTCGGTTTCCACGACGGCGGGAATCCCGTCGCTGGGCATGTCAAGTTCCACTAATTCAGGCAGATCGCCAAGTTCAACCCGCACGCCGTCGATGACAACTGAGGTCAGCGGGGTGGGTGCCACTTCCGTGCCCGCAGTACCGGGTGTGCGGGTGCCGGCTGTGCCTTCGCTGTTGCTGGCAGGGGAGCTGTGGCCTTCTCGGCCTTGTCGGGGTGTGGACATTTTAGCTCGGGCGCGGCTGTGTGTGCTTGATTCTGGGTTGGTCATGATGCCCTTAGTCTACCGAATGGCCTAGGCGGCCCGCCCAGTTTGTCTGGACGGGGTGTTTGGTGGACGCTACCGGTCCCGGTTGCTGCGGCGCCGGGGCAGCAGCGTCACGCCGTCGGGAACCGGCGGAAGGCCGGCAAAGGTGCCGACAATGTTGGCCCACGCCTGCAGGTGCGGACTGATGGACGTTCCTTCGGGCGTCCACGAGGCCCGCAGCTCTATGTCGATGGCGTCGGGCCGGGCAGCCAGGGCACCGTAGCTTTCGGAGAGTATGCGTGTGGCCGTCCCGCCGGCATTGGTGTAGTTGGCGCCTTGTTCCTCCAGCGCCTCGATCAGCCAGGCCCAGGCAACGTTTCCCAGCAGCGAGTCGTTGCCGATGTCGGCTTCCAGCTGGGCCCGTATGTAGGTGACAATGCGGAAAGTGCCGCCCCAGAGTTCCTGTCCCTGCGGGTCGTGGAGCAGAATGAAGCGTCCCGTGGCCAGCTCGTCCCCGTCAACCATGACCTCGGCGCCCAGTGCCACTCCGAAGGGGGCAAGCCGGGCCGGGGCGGGAACTTCGGCCAGCTTCAATTCGCTGCGGCTTCGTACTTTGCGCAGCGATGCCAGGGCAAGTTGGAAGTCAGCTGGAAGCTGGTGCATGGGGCTCACAGTTGCAGATTATGACGACACGGGGTTGAACTGGTGCAGGCGCGCCGGGAGGGGACATCATCGGGGCAAGCAGCCACCGTGTCAAACGGCGGGCTGTCCGTTGGCTGCCGCGTCACCAACGGCAGGCCGGACGGTGGCGGACTTCCACGCCCGGGTGCCACTGACGCTGGCACCCGGGCGCCTCAACGGAGGTCAGCCAGCGTGTCAAACGGCGGGGGTCAGGCGCCGAGTTCGACGCGCAAAGCCGCCACGAAGGCGTCGACGTCGGCTTCCGAGGTGTCAAAGGAGCACATCCAGCGGACTTCGCGCGCGGCTTCGTCCCAGTCATAGAACCGGAACGTCCGGCGCAGGCGGTCCGCCACGCCGTCCGGCAGGATGGCAAAGACCCCGTTGGATTCGGTGGCCTGGGTGCACTGCACCTGCGGAATGGCTTCGACGGCGGCACGCAGCCTGGCCGCCATGGCATTGGCGTGTCCTGCTGAATGCAGCCACAGGTCCCCGCTGAGCAGTGCCAGCAGCTGGGCCGAGATGAAACGCATCTTGGAGGAGAGCTGCATGTTCATCTTGCGCAGGTAGATGAGCCCGTCCGTGGCGGCAGGGTTGAGCGCCACGACGGCCTCACCAAACATGATGCCGTTCTTGGTGCCGCCAAACGACAGCACGTCCACGCCGGCGTCGGAGGTGAATTCACGCACCGGCACGCCAAGGAACGCCGCGGCGTTCGCCAGCCGGGCGCCGTCCATGTGGACCTTCATGCCCAGGGAGTGGGCGTGGTCACAAATGGCCCGCACTTCTTCCGGGGTGTAGCAGGTGCCCAGTTCCGTGGTCTGCGTGATGGACACGGCCAACGGCTGGGCGCGGTGCTCGTCGCCGAAACCCCACGCTTCCTTGTCAATCAGTTCCGGGGTCAGCTTGCCGTTGGGAGTGGGCACTGCCAGCAGCTTCATGCCGCCCACGCGTTCAGGTGCGCCGTTCTCATCCATGTTGATGTGGGCCGTCTGCGCACACACCACCGCACCCCACCGCGGGAGGAGCGACTGCAGGGCAACCACATTGGCGCCCGTGCCGTTGAAGACGGGGAAAACGTCCACATCCTTGCCAAACAGCGTGCCCATCTCCTCGCGCAGCCGGGCGGTGTAGACGTCCTCGCCGTACGCCACCTGGTGCCCGCCGTTGGCCGCGGCCAGCGCCGCCAACACCTCGGGGTGGATTCCGGAATAGTTGTCCGAGGCGAAGCTGATCACGCTGGTGTCGTGCAGGGGGGTGGATTCGGTGCCAATGCTCACAATGTGCCTTTGCTTGTCGATGCTTAAAACAGTAGTAACACGCTAGTGCAAAATAATTCGTGCGCCGTTGAGTTCCGCGGCGGGCCGCGAAAACAGCCCGGCCACGGCTTCGCCCAGCACGGCCACGTCGGTGAAGCCGGGGAAGGTGCGCTCCGGGGCGCGTGCCCGCATGGCATTATCCACCAGCGCCTTCACCACCAGCACGACGGCGGCCGGCCCGGTCGTCGCGGCCGGTACACCTGCCTGGGTGGTTGGCGGGGTGCCGAAGCCCTGCGCGAGCGCCTGCACCCACGTTTCCGCCGCGGCCTTCACGGCCGCATAGTTCGCGTTGCCGGCCGTGGGTGCCGTGACGGACGTTGAGGACACAATGGCCAGCCGCCCCGCGGGAGAGGCTGCAAGGTCGTCGTAAAACGCCCGGCTGGTGTTGCGCAAGGTTGTGAGCACGGAGGTGTGCAGGAAGTCCCAGTCTTCATCCGACTGTCCGGCCAGCCCGCCGCCGCCGCGCCAGCCGCCCACCAGATGGATGAGCCCGTCAACGGGGCCAAAGTCCCGGTGGACGTCGGCGGCCAGGGCGGCAACGGATGCGGGGTCCGACAGGTTGCACACGAGGGGGACGGCACCGCCGGCGAGCTCCGCCGCCGCCGTGATGCGTCCGGCGTCGGACCCTACGGTGAGTACCCGCATGCCGGCACCAAGCAGGGCGCCGGCAACAGCGATGCCTGCCGCGCTGCTGCCGCCGGCAACCAAAATCAGAGGCGGGGCGTTCATGTCTCCCACAGTAGCCATCTAGGCCGCACCGGCCCCGGTAATGCCGGAGGTGGATTCAATGACGCCGCGCATTTTCTTGCCCAGTGCCTCGTAAAACATGGAGAGCGGGAATTCGTCGTCCAGGACCTGGTCGGTGATTTCGCGCAAGGGTCCCGTCAGCGGCAGGGCGGCCGGACCCTTTGCCCAGGTGGACGCCGGATTGGGGGTGAGCGTGCCCGAAACCAGCTCATAGGCGGCGAGCCAGTGCGCCAGCTTGGGCCTGTCGATCGAGCGCCAGTACAGTTCCTCGATTTCACGGCCCAGGGCGATGACCGTCTCGGGGACCTCGGCCCAGTCGATCGTGAGCTTCGTGTCGGTCCAGTGCAGCACGTGGTGCTGGTGCAGCCAGGCGAAGAGCAGCTGGCCGCCCAGGCCGTCGTAGTTGCGCACCCGGGAACCGGTGATGGCGAAGCGGAAAATCCTGTCGAAGATCACGGCGTACTGGACAAGTTTCGCGTGCTTGCGCGCCTCGGGCGACGCCTTCTCGTCACGCTCCACTGCCACGGACTCGCGGTAAGCAGTCAAGTCGCAGCGCAGCTCCTCCAGCGAGTACAGGAAAAACGGCATCCGCTGCTTGATCATGAACGGGTCAAACGGCAGGTCCCCGCGCATGTGCGTCCTGTCATGGATCAGGTCCCACATCACAAACGTTTCCTGCGTGAGGGACTGGTCGTCCAGGAGTTCGACGGCGTCGGCCGGCAGGTCGAGCCGGGTCACCTCTGCTGCCTCCCGGACCACGCGGCGGAACCTGGCGGCTTCGCGGTCCTGGAAGATGGCGCCCCAGGTGAAGGTGGGTGTTTCGCGAACGGCCACGCTTTCCGGGAACAACACCGCCGAGTTGCTGTCATAGCCGGGGGTGAAGTCGATGAAGCGCAGCGGCACAAACAGCTTGTTGGAATAGCTGCCGGCTTCCAGTTCGCCAATGAATTCAGGCCAGATCACGTCCACCAGCACAGCTTCGACGTGGCGGGACGTCGAACCGTTCTGCGTGTACATGGGGAACACGACCAGGTGGCCCAGCCCGTTGACCCGATGGTCCTGGGGGTTGAACGCCAGAAGCGAATCGAGGAAGTCGGGCACGCCCAGCCCGTTGTCCACCCATTTGCTGAAGTCCCCGTCGAGGAGCTCCAGGTACTTGGCGTCGTGCGGGAAGTGCGGGGCCAGTTCCCGAATGGCCGCCTTGATGGTTTCCACCAGTTCCCCGGCCGGGCCTTTATCTTCCGGCTCCGGGACCGAACCGTCCTTGACCTGTAGGGCGGCCAGGTCCGTGGCCGCCTGCTTCAGTGCCAGCCAGGCCGGACTGGTGGCCATGCTGGTGTAGTCAAGGGTGCTGGCACTGTCAGTGTTTTCCAAGGTGATGCTCATGTGTTTCATCCTCGCTTCGCCGGGCCTTTGGGGGCTTTTTTCGAGCGTAGCAATGGAACAGTGAAACTAATGTTGAATACCCTCAAGCGTAAGAAGCTGTCATGCTCAAGGCGTTTACGGCGCCTCGGGCGAAAGCTCCAGCGGCTCCTCCCGCAGCTTCAGGGAGACGGAGTTGATGCAGAAGCGCTCATCCGTCGGCGTGTCGTAACCCTCGCCCTCAAACAAGTGGCCCAGATGCGAGTCGCACGAGGCACAGCGCACCTCGACCCGCTTCATGCCCAGCGAATTGTCATGCAGGTACCGCACTGTGCCGTCCGCCAACGGGGCAAAGAACGACGGCCAGCCGCAGTGCGAGGAAAATTTCTCCCTCGAGGTGAACAGTTCCGCGCCACAGGCCCGGCATTCATACACGCCTTCCTGGGTTGAGTCCCAGTACTCGCCGGTGAAGGGCCGTTCGGTGCCGGCCTGGCGCAACACCTGGTACTCGGCGGGGCTCAGCTCATCACGCCACTGCGCATCGCTTTTGACGACGGCGGGGCCCGTGCTGACCGCGGGGGCAGCGGTGTGTTCCGTGTTTCCGGTGTTTTCGGTTTGCTCGGTGTTTTCGGTGTTTTCGAAAGTGCTCATGCTTGTGTCAACGCTCAGGAGTCGCCAATAAATCCCGAATCGGAATACAGGTGCAACACCGGCAGGCCGAGCTTGCGCTGGGCCTGGTGCGCCCAATCCTGGCGGAAGGTGTCGGCAACGGCATGCGGCGTGGTGACCACCACCGCCTGGCGGGCACCGAGCTCGGTGACCTTGGCAACCAAGGAGGCAACGGCGTCGCCCTCGGCAACAGAGCCTGTGGCCTTTGCGCCGGCGGCTGCCAGGGCTGCCATCGATTCGCCAAGAATGTCCTTGGCCTCCGTCATGACCGTTGCGGCGTCGGGTTTCTCCCTGAGCTCGCGCAGGGCACCCGGCAGGTCCAGCATGGTCAGCTGGTCGATGACATCAACAAACAAATTGCGCTTTGTGTCGGCGGGCACCAGCAGCACCAGCTCAACGTCTTCTTCGGGGCCGTAGAGGTCGGTGATGTTTGCCACGTCCACAGCGGTGAGGGGTTCTTCGGTCAGGATGATGATCGCGTCGCTCATGGCACCAGCTTAGGCTTCCGCACACTATAAACAACGGCTCCGGACCAAGTTGTGCGAAGAAAGTTACGCATCTGCCCGGTGCGCCGCTCGACGGTGCGCGGCGCCCGTGGGCAGAATGGAGGCATGGCCACCTCAGATCAGCAGTCAAGTTCATGGCTCAAATGGGGTGCCCTTGGCGCCGCAGCGGCAGGCGCCGGAGCGGTGGCCGTTGTCACTGCCACCTCCGGGCTCGCGGCCTACTTTGCCCGGCGGATTGTCACACCGGAGAAGCAGCGTGTTGACGATCTCGCGATTCTGGCTGTCATCACCGACGGGCCACAGCTGCAGGTGGTGTTGGAGGCAACCCCGGACACCGTCATCGACGGCACGTACGGGCTGTACTTCAACGGCGGCCGCGCCCACGCCGTCATCGGGCCCATCCTCTCCTACGTGCCGCGCGAAGGCAGTGTCACGCGTGCCGTCCTGGCCGTCCATGGCGGCGAACTGCGCAGCGCCACATCCGGCTGGTGGTCGGGAAACCTGTATGCGCACCCCGCCGAGATGGGCCTGGACCACGAAGACGTCACCGTCAACCTTCCCGGCGGCCCCGGCCCCGCGTGGCTGGTGCCGGCCCTGAATCCCGGCCCCACGTGGGCCATCATGGTGCATGGTCGCGGTGCCACCCGCAACGAGGGCCTGCGTGCCGTTCCCACCGCGCACCGCCTGGGCATGAACGCCCTGCTGGTGTCTTACAGGAACGACGGCGATGCCCCCGACGCGCCCGACGGCCGGTACGGCCTTGGGGTCACCGAATGGGCCGACGTTGAAGCCGCCATTGATTTTGCCTTGGCCCGGGGCGCCAAGGACGTGGTGCTGTTTGGTTACTCGATGGGCGGGGCCATCAGTTTGCAGGCGGCGGATTTGGCCCGCAACCGCAAGTATGTCCTGGCCATGGTGCTGGACGCCCCCGTGATCAACTGGGTCAACGTGCTGGCGCACCAGGCCCAGCTGAACCGGATCCCCGACTACATTGGCAGCTATGCGGAGCTCATGCTGACGCATCCGCTGGGCCGGCGAATCACGGGATTGGCGGCACCCATGGATTTCAAGAGCATGGACTGGGTGAGCCGGGCCGTTGAGCTCAGGACGCCGTCGTTGATCCTGCACAGCATTGACGACGATTTCGTGCCCTACGAACCCACCGCCGAACTGGCCCGGCGGAACCCGGAAATGGTCACCTTTGAACCGTTCAGCAAGGCCCGCCACACCAAGGAATGGAATGTGGACCCGGTGCGCTGGGAAAGCGTCGTTGAGGCGTGGCTGCGGCCGCGCCTGGGCAAATACGCCCTGCCGCGGTACTGATGGTTGCGGGTTCGGCCCTGCCGTCAGGCCGGGTGGCCGATTTTCGCTGTTTTCGCCTGAGTCAGCCGGATGAGGTCTGCAGGGGACAGCTCGACGTCGAAACCCCTGCGGCCGCCGGAGACGTAGATGGTTTCGTGCTGGAGGGCTGATTCATCCAGCACCGTGGGGGAGTGCTGGCGCTGGCCCAGCGGTGAAATGCCACCGAGGACATAGCCGGTGCGCCGTTGGGCCGCAGCCGGGTCAGCCATGGCGGCCTTCTTGACGCCCAGGGCATGGGCCAACGACTTCAAATCCAGGGTGCCGTTGACCGGGACGATCGCCACGGCAAGTGTGCCGCCGACGTCAGCCATCAGGGTCTTGAACACCCTGTCGGGGGTGATGCCCAGGACAGTGGCAGCTTCAAGCCCGTAGTTGGTGTTCGCGGGATCGTGCACATAGCCGTGGGCCGTGAAGGGCACGCCGGCGGCGGTCAGGGCAACGGTTGCCGGTGTGCCTGCGCCCGCGGCAGAAGATTTCTTGGCCATGTCCCGATTATGCCAGCGCCGCCCTGCGCAGTGAAACACCGCCGGCGCCGTGAAACACCGGCCTGCACGGCAAAGGCTCGCCCTGCCACGGGTCAGGGGCTCGGCCAGGTATGACGGCTCAACCGGCCGTGACGGTACATAAAAAATGCCCCGCAACCACCTCAGTGGTGAGTTGCGGGGCATTTTTAAGGCGGCGGCAGATCCAGACCGCCGGTCCGCGCTGTCGGGAGCCGTGCCGGCCTAGGCCGCCGGGCGCAGGCCGCCGCGAATTTTGCGCTTGACCCGTCCGAGCATGGCTGACATGCCGCGCATGCGCAGGGGAGAGATGGCCCGGGTCAACCCCAGCTGCTCAGGCATGTCGTCAGGAACGGCGAGGATTTCCTCCGCAGTAAGCCCGTCAAGGCCTTCAAAAAGCACCGAGGCAAATCCGCGGGTCGTCGGTGCTTCCGGTGGGGCTTGGAAGTACAGACGGACGACGTCGCCGTTCTCCGTCTTCTCCGACTCGACCGTCAAGAACAACGGCGACTGGCATTCCACCACCTGTTCGAGCAGTTCAGGATGATTTGTCAGCCGCTCCGGCAACGCCGGAAGGGTTCGGGAGAAGTCCAAAAGCAGTGTCAGGCGGTCCCGCTCTTCCAATTCCTGGAAATCGGTTACGATCTCAGCCAACGCTGGGGGGAGTGCTTGTGAAGTAGTCATCGACTAAAGCGTACGTTTCTTTTCTTGTAGGTGTGAAAAGGCAAGGTGTGCGAGCCGCTAGTTTGCGGTGGGCAGTTCGCCGCGCTCTGTGCCAACCGCGATGGGAACTCGGACGGCATTGCCCCATTCGGTCCAGGAGCCGTCGTAGTTGCGGACAGTCTCAAAGCCCAGCAGGTACTTCAAGGCAAACCAGGTGTGGCTGGAACGCTCACCGATGCGGCAGTATGCAACGACGTCGTCCCCGGCCACGAGCCCGGCTTCGCCCAGGTAGAGGGCTTCAAGCTCCTCGCGTGAGCGGTAGGTGCCGTCTTCGGCGGCTGCGCGGGCCCACGGGATGGACGCGGCCGTCGGGATGTGGCCGCCGCGGAGGGTGCCTTCCTGCGGGTAGGCAGGCATGTGGGTGCGTTCGCCGGTGTATTCCTCGGTGGAACGGACATCGATCAGCGGCTTGCCCAGGTGGGCCAGGACGTCTTCCTTGTACGCGCGGATGGGGGCGTCGTTGCGCTCGACGACAGGGTAGTCGGCGGCGGGGGTGACCTCGGTGGCGTCGGTGGTCAGTTCGCGGCCTTCGGCGATCCACTTGTCGCGGCCACCGTCGAGCAGGCGGACATCCTCATGGCCGAACAAGGTGAACACCCAAAGTGCGTAGGCAGCCCACCAGTTTGACTTGTCTCCATAAACCACAACGGTGGTGTCGCGGGAAATTCCCTTGGCCGCCGCAAGCACAGCGAATGCCTTGCCGTCGATGTAGTCCCGGGTGACGTCGTCGTTCAGGTCGGTGTGCCAGTCAATCTTGACCGAACCCGGGATGTGTCCGGTTTCATACAGCAGCACGTCCTCGTCGGATTCAACCACAACCAGGCTGCCGTCCTTCGTGGCACCATTGGCCAAGGATTCGGCCAGCCATTCGGTGGAGACCAGGCGCTCCGGGTGGGCGTAGCTGGCGAACTTAGGGTTTGTTTCAACTGCAACAGGCATGGTGCCCCTTCTCGTAAACTGCTCACGCCGGGGCCGCCCCGGGAAATTCCGGGACCATTCCGTGGCCGTGAGTGACAGATTGGCGTGCCGCCGCGAACTTGGGTGCAGCAGCTGTTCCTCTTTATTACCGTAACGAGTTGGGGAGCTGAATACTTCCCTTCCGTTAACGAAACGCAATATGTGGCGGGTATTCTTGGATTCGTGAGCCGTGGTCCGTGCGCAGCGTGTCCGGCTGAAATTTCTTTATGATCGGAATCATCCTTGGTACAAGTTGAGCAACTTTCCACCCGCCGCCCGGCAGTTTCGGTGGAGGAATTGTTGAAGGGTTTTGTCCCCTCACCACGATTCGGCGAGGTTTCCTTTGACACCTACCGCCCTGATCCGGCGCAGCCTTCGCAGTCGCAGGCGGTGAGCATGCTGCAGGAGTTCGCCGCCGGCACGGCTGCGAAGCCGGCCGGCGCCCTGCGCAGGCTCTTTGTCGGGAAATCGAAGGCCGGTGGCGCCAAGGGCGCGGGGCAGCGGGCCGGGATTTACCTCGACGGCGGCTTCGGCGTGGGGAAGACGCACTTGTTGTCGTCCTTGTGGCATGAGGTCGAGGGCCCCAAGGCCATCGGCACGTTCGTGGAGTACACAAATCTTGTGGGTGCCCTGTCGTTTCGCAAGACTGTTGAGGCGCTGAGTGCGTACAAGCTCGTCTGCATTGACGAGTTTGAGCTTGACGATCCCGGAGACACGGTGCTGATGTCCCGGCTGATGCGTGAATTGGCCGACGCCGGAGTGAAGCTGGCCGCGACGTCCAACACCCTGCCGGGTTCTTTGGGTGACGGACGTTTTGCCGCTGTTGACTTCCAGCGGGAGATCCAGGTCCTGGCAGACCAGTTCGAGATCCTGCACATCGACGGCGAGGACTTCCGCCACCGCGGGCTGCCCACCCCGCCCGAACCCATCGCCAACAGTGATCTTGACGCACGCATGCGCCGGGACTTTGACGGCCGAACGGTGGCCGTTGACGACTTTGGCACGTTGGTTGATCATCTTGCCGGCGTTCACCCGTCACGGTACCGCCAGCTGCTGGAAGGTGTTGACGCCGTTGTGTGGCGCAATGTGCACACCATCACCGAGCAGTCAGTGGCGCTGCGCTTTGTGGTGCTGGCCGACAGGCTCTATGACAAGGACGTGCCGGTCTTGGCCAGCGGGGCGCCCCTGGACCAACTGTTCACCCCTGAAATGATGACCGGCGGCTACCAAAAGAAGTACTTCCGTGCCGTGTCCCGACTGACGGCCTTGGCCCGGGAAGCACAGGAAGCGGGCGTTCCGCAGCCTGTGGGGTGATGCTCTGGCGGCGCTGGCGGGCCAGGCGGTGCGCTGGGCCGGGCACGGTCCTTAAAGTCAAAAGGCGTCGGTACCGTCTCTCGACGGGACCGACGCCTTCTTTGACGCCTTGATTAGGGGCGAAGGTTCGGAGTTACTTTGACGTACCGTCCACGTAGTCGCCTGCAGCCTTCTGGACTGAGTCGATTTGATCCTTGAACTTGTCGCCGGTCTTGCTGTCGACGAAATCGCCAGCCTTCTCGACGCCGTCCTTGATTTGATCTTCGTGGCCGTTAATCAATCCCTCGGCCTTGCCCTTAATATCGTCAAAAATAGACAATTGGCACCTCCCTTCGCTCCTGGGGCCATTGGCGCCCCAACTTTTTCAAGCATAGTGGGCGGTGGTTCATTGTCAATGCTTCGGGCTGCGGGTTCATGGCCGCCAAGACGTTTGGGGCACGAAAAAGCCGTTTCCGCCAGCTTGTGCTGGCCGAAACGGCTTTTTGTTTGGTGGGCGATACTGGGTTCGAACCAGTGACCTCTCCGGTGTGAACGGAACGCGCTACCACTGCGCCAATCGCCCAAGTCAGCAACATCATCCAGCCTGCGGATCATGCGCGTTCGTTGGTGCGTTCAAAACAATAGCCCAAACTTTCCCCGGCTCATAATTTCGCCCAATACCGTCGGCTGGACGTCTCCTGCGCGCGCCCGAAGTCACGAAGTTGAGGCCGGACGTTGTTGGCTCGTGGACGACGTTGGGGCTGGTTGGGGCCAACCTTTTGCGGGCGCAGATCCGATCTCCAAGCTTGGCGGGCGGCCAGTTGCTGGATCACCCGACACCAGTGCGCCCGACAGCTGTCCGGGCCGGCGGCACTTACTGTGAGCGGGAGGCGGCGACGCCCACGGTGAGAGAGCAACAGCGGGGGAGTGTCCGGCGTCGTCCCAGGGAGGGGAGCGCAGGCGCGACGTGCACAAAAAAGGGGTGCACCGCAGAAATGTGACCAGCGCCTCAGCTTTAATTTTCCCCGGATACGGCCAAAACCAGCCAAAACAGCCCGTTGAATGACACGAATGTAATTCGAATGCTGAGCCAAAATCCCCGCCAATTCAACAATCCTGTGGCCCTGGGCGCTGCAGTTGGTGTTCAGGGGCGGTGCCGATTTGGTGTTTGGGAAAGGCCTCGGGTAATGTTTTCACCGCAGCAACACGGACTACCGAAGCGGAAACGCCAAGGCCAAGGAAATGAAGCTCAAGTGGTCGTAGCTCAGCTGGTAGAGCACCACCTTGCCAAGGTGGATGTCGCGAGTTCGAATCTCGTCGACCACTCGCAGTACACCGTTCAGCACTCACGGTGGGGTGGCCGAGAGGCGAGGCAACGGACTGCAAATCCGTGCACACGGGTTCGAATCCCGTTCCCACCTCCATTTTGGCTGAACCAAAGTATGTTGCTGTAGAGTACAGCGGGATGCATTTGGGCGATTGGCGCAGCGGTAGCGCGCTTCCCTGACACGGAAGAGGTCACTGGTTCGATCCCAGTATCGCCCACGAATGAACCTGGCGGTTCATTCATTCGATGAAAATCGGATACCAGCATGTGGTCGTAGCTCAGCTGGTAGAGCACCACCTTGCCAAGGTGGATGTCGCGAGTTCGAATCTCGTCGACCACTCTGAATGATCATGAACTGCCGGAATCCACAGGGTTCCGGCAGTTTTGTGCAATCCCGGACGCGCACGTGGAAACGTGAGCATCTGGGCGATTGGCGCAGCGGTAGCGCGCTTCCCTGACACGGAAGAGGTCACTGGTTCGATCCCAGTATCGCCCACTCAAGGAAAAACCGTTTCAGCCGACAGGAATGTTGGTTGAGACGGTTTTTTCGTGCGCGAAAATGTGGCGGCTGTGGGGTTAGCGGCCAAAATGTGTGTATGGCCAGGGCGTGCCAGCGGCTTCTTTCGTCCCACCCCGGTGGGCCGGGAGCGAATGACCACAACGACGCCCTTGTCACACAATTCGGACACGAGTGCCTCGGGTCCGGCGCCGGGGAGGCTGTTCCCCACTAGTTATCCACAGCGCTCGGCGGGAGTGCTGCGCGGTGTCTGACGGTCGTGGAATAGTAGAGGCATGACAGCACCAGCATTGGCACACAGCACTGAATTGGGGCGCATGTACGCCCGTTCCCTGCAAGACCCGCCCAAGGTCCCCTCCATCACCACCGTTATTGGCCAGCAGTCCGCCACCCTTGACGGTTGGATCGGTTACATGGCCGCATCCGCAGTGGCCAAGCACCCCGACCTGGGCACAGCAGTGGGCAATCCCGGACAGTTGCGCACGGTGGTGCGCGACAGTTCCAACGCCGCCGAACAGTTCCGGGACGCCGCAGCCGCCCGCGGCGACCGCGTCCACAACTACTGCGAGCAGGTGGCACTTCGCGCCCTTGACCGTCCGGACCAGCTGGCCGAGGCCCGCGAGGCCCTGGTTGAAAACAGCGAAGAAAACTTTGCGATCCGCTTTGACACGTGGTGGGACGAATACCAGGTCAAGCCGCTTGCTCCCGAGGTCACCGTCTGGAACGAAACACTGGGATACGCAGGCACCCTGGACCTGGTCGCAACTATTGGCGGAAAATTGTGCATCATCGACTACAAGACCAAGGGCACCGACCGCAATGGCCAGGTGAAGAGCCTTGACGCCAAGGTCGTCATGCAGCTGGTGGCCGGCATGAAGGCTGAAGAGTCCATTGTTGATGAAGCGGCCGGCACGTGGGAACCCTGGAAGTATGGGCAGGACCCGATCCTGCTTGGCGTGGCCATTGGTGAAACTGAGGTGCGCACCCTCCGGGCCAACCCAGAGGTCCTCAAGGCCCATTGGTTCAAGTTCGCGTCCCTGCGGCGCGTGTGGCAAACCTCATTGGATGCCGCAGCTGCCGGGACGCCTTTGCTCGATATTGCGCCACCGGGACGTTAGCGGCCAACTAGACTGGTGGGGCCAGCAGTTGGCGAACCGGACTTGGTTCGCATCAATATCAAAGTGAGGTGCCCACCCATGGCCATCCTGAGCATTCGCATCATTGGCGACCCCGTCCTGAGGACAGTCGCCGAGGAAGTGACAACCTTCGGCCCCGAATTGGCCAAGCTCATCGACGACATGCACCAGACAATGGTCGATGTTCGCGGAGCAGGCCTGGCGGCACCCCAGATCGGCGTCAACAAACGCATCTTCACCTACTCGGTGGACGGTGAAGAGGGCTGTGTGATCAACCCCGTCCTGGTGGCCAGTGACGACATGGCGGCGGCGGAACCCGAAGGCTGCCTGTCGGTGCCAGGCCTGGGCTTCACTGTCGAACGCCACCGCTGGGTGCGCATCACCGGTGTTGACGTGCACGGAGAACCCATCGACATGGAAGCCACAGGGACCTTGGCGAAGTGTTTCCAGCATGAAACAGACCACCTCGACGGCAAGCTCTATGTGGACCGTCTGGAAGGCGAGGACCGCAAGGAGGCGCTTCGTGCCATCCGCATGGCCAATTACGACGACGTCACCGCGGAAACAGTTGCCCAGCGGGCCCGCACCGTTGGTTCCGCTTTCAGCGCCGGTGCCGCCGAATGAGGCTTTTGTTTGCCGGAACACCAGCTGTAGCACTGCCGTCCCTTGAGGCCTTGCGGTCCGCCGGGCATGAAATCGTCGCCGTCCTGACCCGTCCTGATGCACCGCTTGGCCGCAAAAGGGTCATGACGCCGTCGCCCGTTGCCGCCCGTGCAGCGGAGCTTGGCCTGCCGGTCATCAAGGCGGACAAAATCGACGCCGACGCTGCCGCCGCCATCGCTGCAGCAGCGCCCGAGGTGGCCGCCATCGTAGCCTACGGGGCGCTGATCCCGCCGAGCGCGCTGGGCATCCCCGAGCACGGCTGGATCAACCTGCACTTCTCCCTGCTGCCGGCCTGGCGCGGGGCGGCACCGGTGCAGCACTCGGTCATCAACGGCGACGAGGTCACCGGCGCGTCCACGTTCCTGCTGGAAAAAGGGCTCGACACCGGGCCCGTCTACGGGACCATGACCGAGGCCATTCGGCCCGCCGACACGAGTGCGGCACTGCTCGAGCGGCTCTCACACAGCGGCGCCGTGCTGCTCGCGCAGACCATCGACGGCATCGCGGCCGGTCAGCTCTCGGGCGTGGAGCAGCAGGGCGAAATTTCACTGGCGCCCAAACTGTCGCTGGAGGACGGCCACGTGCACTGGGACGATCCGGCCCTGGCCATCAACCGCAGGATCCGCGGAGTCACCAGCGAACCGGGTGCGTGGACCATGCTGGCCGGTCAGCGCTTTAAGCTGTCGCCGGTGCTGCTGCGCACCGATGTCACAGATTTGGCTCCGGCCCGGCTGCGGATTGAGGCGAAGTCGGTGCTGGTTGGCACGGGATCGCACGCCGTGGAACTGGTTCAAGTCCAGCCTGCGGGCAAAAAACTTATGCAAGCAACAGACTGGGCTCGAGGCCTGGCCAACAAGGAAGATGTGGTGTTTGAATGACCAGCGAGCAAGGCGGACGTTCGAGCCACCGCGACAACGGCCAGGGACGCGGAGGTCCGGGCGGTTCGGGCCAGGGCGGGGCCGGCGGGGTCAGGCGCCGCGATGACGCAGGGCGCGAACGCAACCGCGGCACCGCCCGGAACAGGACCGAAACGGCGCCCGGCCAACGGACACGTGTCGCTGACCCGGCACGACTGGTTGCCTTTGAGGTGCTCCGTGCGGTCTCGGCCGACGACGCGTACGCGAACCTGGTGCTTCCCACACGCATCCGCCGCCACGGCCTTGACCGCCGCGACGCCGGCTTTGCCACCGAACTCACCTACGGCGCGCTGCGCGCCCAGGGCACCTACGACGCGATCCTTGCCAGCTGTGTTGACCGCCCGCTCAGCGAGCTTGACCCCGCCATTTTGGATGCCCTGCGCATTGGCGCCCACCAGCTGATGGCCATGCGTGTGCCGACACACGCCGCACTGGACCAGACGGTCGGCCTGGCCCGTGCCGTGATTGGTGCCGGCCCGTCGGGGCTGGTCAACGCCGTGCTGCGAAAGGTTGCGGCAAAGGAATTGCCCGAGTGGATCAGCGAGCTCACCGCGGGGCTCAGCGATGACGTCAAGATTGCCTCGATCGAACACTCGCACCCGGAGTGGATTGTGCGCGCCATGCGCCAGGCCCTCGTGGCCCACGGCCGGGACGTCTCCGAAATCACGGCCCTGCTGGAGGCCGACAACGCAGCCCCCGTGGTCAACCTCGTGGCGCTGCCCGGTCTCGGCGACCTCTCCGAGGCTTTCGAAGCCGGCTTCACGCCCGGGGAGCTGGTGGCGGACTCCGCCCTTTCCTCCGGTGGCGACCTGAGCCGGCTGGAGAGCGTCCGCGAAGGCTCCGTTCGTGTCCAGGACGCCGGATCTCAGTTGGTCGCCCGGGCCCTGGCCGCGGTGGAGATCACCGCTGAACCAAACGACGGCGAGGAACGCTGGCTTGACCTGTGCGCAGGCCCCGGCGGCAAGGCAGCCCTGCTGGCAGCACTCGCGGCCGAAAAGGGCGCCTGGCTCCTTGCCAACGAGCCCGCAGTCCACCGCGCCAAGCTGGTGTCCCAGGCACTTGGCGCCGTGCCGGGGGACAGCTGGACTGTTCGCACCGGCGACGGCCGGGACATTGGCAAGGAGCACCCCGAGTCGTTCGACAGGGTTTTGGTTGACGCCCCGTGCACCGGACTCGGCGCCCTGCGGCGCCGTCCGGAATCACGCTGGCGCCGCAAGCTCTCCGATGTCACCGAGCTTGGCCCGTTGCAGCGCGAACTCCTTGCCTCCGCACTGGCAGCCGTCAAGCCCGGGGGAGTTGTTGCCTACGTGACCTGTTCCCCGCATGTGGCAGAAACCATCGCGGTGGTTGAGGACGCCATGCGCAAGCGGGACGACCTGGAACTGCTTGACGCCGGTGCAGCCCTTGACGCCGCCAGCCTGGCCGGGAACTTGGGTGCGGGCAATGCCGGTTCGCCCCTGCCCGCCCACCAAAAAATGGCCCAGCTGTGGCCGCACATCCACCAAAGCGACGCCATGTTCCTGGCGCTGATCCGCAAAAACTGATCCGCGGGAACCGGCGCTCCATGCCGCCACAAGAAATATCCCACCAAGAAGATGAGGTTCCTTCGTGACAAGCCGTTCGTCCACCTGTTGCATCAACCCCAGCATCCTGTCAGCCGACTTCGTCAATCTCCAGGCCGAGCTGGCCCGGATCGCCAACGCCGACGCAGTGCACGTCGACGTCATGGACAACCACTTTGTGCCCAATCTGACTATTGGTCTTCCCGTGGTTGAACGGATCCAGCAGATCAGCCCGGTGCCGCTGGACGCGCACCTGATGATTTCCGACGTCGACCGCTGGGCTCCGCTGTACGCTGACGCGGGCCTGGACTCGGTGACGTTTCATGTGGAGGCGTCGGACGCGCCCATCAAACTGGCCAGGGAACTGCGGGCCCGGGGAGCCAAGGCCGGGATGGCGTTGCGGCCGGCAACCCCCATTGAGCCCTACCTGGACATGCTGCCCGAGCTCGACATGTTGCTGATTATGACGGTTGAGCCCGGGTTTGGCGGGCAGGCCTTCTTGGACGTCACCCTGCCGAAAATCCGCCGGGCCAGGGCCGCCATTGAAGGCAGTGGCGTCGACGTTGCCATCCAGGTGGACGGCGGCATCACGGAGGAGACCATTACGCGCGCGGCCGAAGCCGGGGCGAATGTGTTCGTGGCGGGTTCGGCCGTCTACGGCAAGCCCTCGCCCGCCGAGGCCATTGACTCGCTGCGCGCCAAGGGCCGGCTCGCCTTCGGCTGACAGCTAGCCGGCAACCCATTTCGAGTTTGCAGCTGTTGGACCGGACAGCGCTTTCCGAGGCGTTTTCCGTCCAACAACTGCAAACTCGAACTCCGGGGGTGGTGGGTGCGGGGCGGACCCGTTACGCAGCCGGGAATGAATCCGGCCCGCCAGCGCTTGCACCAATGGCAGTCCCGGCACCAAAAAAGTGCCATAATGTAAAAAGGCGCCCGCAATCGCGGGTGCTGCAATTGAAACATCACGTGCTCCGGGGTCGGTGTAATTCCGAACCGGCGGTTATAGTCCGCGACCCGCGCGCAGCAGGCTGGAAACAGCAGGCAGCGCTCGGCTGATCTGGTGAAATTCCGGAACCGACAGTTAAAGTCTGGATGGGAGAAGCACGAACAGTTTTGGCCGTCAGGTCAAGGGTGTGGCGGAAGCATTTTCAGATCCGCCGCGCACCCCTTGCACCCTGCGTGCCCGCTGTCGTTACCCCCGGAGCCATCGCGGTCTCGAAAGGGCAGGGTAACGATGGACTTTCTGCGATGGCTCTTTGACGCCAAACTTGAATTCGCCGGCGGCGGATTCCTGCTCTGGCGTGAAGTCATAGGCAATCTTTTTGGGCTCGCCAGCGCCCTCGGCGGCATGCGCCGTAAAATCTGGGCCTGGCCGGTCGGCATCATCGGCAACCTCCTGTTGTTCACGGTCTTCATGGGCTCGGTCTTCGGCTCGCCGGACCACGTCAACCTGCTGGGCCAGGCCGGCCGGCAAATCATGTTCATCGCCGTGTCCGTCTACGGCTGGCACCGCTGGAACCAGACACGCCACGGGAACAACGACGACGGCACGCATGTGGGCGAGGCGGTCCAGCCCCGCTGGGCCGGAGTCCGCGTCCGCTGGATACTGGTCGGCACCATGATTGCCGGCACCGCAATCCTCATCCCCATCTTTAGGGCCCTGGGCTCCTACGAACCGGTCTGGGCGGACGCCTGGATTTTCATGGGATCGCTCCTGGCAACCTACGGCATGGCCAAGGGCTGGGTTGAGTTCTGGCTGATCTGGGTCGTTGTGGACCTCGTGGGCGTGCCGCTGCTCTTCAGCGCCGGCTACTACGCGTCGGCATTCATGTACATCTTCTACGGTGCATTCACCCTGACCGGATTCTTCGTATGGTGGAGGGTGCGGCACAACAGTGATGCCGAAGCCCGCCGCGTGTCAGTTGACACCACCTTCCCCGACATCACTGTGGGCAACAGAGAGGCCTGACCATGAACTTCAGCAACATGAACCACGGATCCTTTAACCAGGATCCCTACAGCACGGAGCCGGAACACTTCACCGGGGCCGAGATTCTCGGCATGGAAACGGCACTCTCGGCCGCACGGCAGGGCGTGCGTGGCGCCAATCCGCTGGTCGGAGCCGTCATCATCGACGCCGACGGCACCTTCCTTGCCATCGGCCACCACGGCGGAGCAGGCACCGCCCATGCCGAAGCGGACGTGATCAACAGGCTCCTCGGCACAGGCGTCAAGCGTGACTTGTCGGCGGCCACGCTCATTGTCACCCTGGAACCCTGCAGCCATTTCGGGCGCACGGGACCGTGCACGCAGGCAATTCTCGACGCCGGCATCGGCAACGTGGTTTTCGCCGTCCGCGACCCGCACCTGCCGGCTTCCGGCGGCGCTGACATCCTCCACAAGGAAGGCATCAACGTCAGGATGGGGCTGATGGCCGAGGAGGCAGAAGACATGAACCGGCAGTGGTTTGTTGCTGTCCGTGACAGCCGGCCATTCATCACTGCCCGGCTGGCGCAGACGGTCGACGGCCGGATTGCCGCCGTGGACGGCACCAGCCAGTGGATCACCTCCCAAGAATCCCGGCAGGATTCACACGAACTGCGGGCCCGCGTGGATGCCATTGTTGTGGGCACCGAAACCGTCATTGCAGACAACCCGCGCCTGACGGCCCGGGCAGCCGACGGCACCTACGCCGCCAAGCAGCCGCTGCGCGTCGTCATGGGCATGCGCGAAATTCCGGCGGATGCCGCCGTCCGCGGCGCCTCGGGCATCCCCAGCAGCCCGGACCGCCTGGGCGACGACGACTTCCTCGCCCTGCACACGCACGATCCCGCCGCCGTCGTGCGTGAACTGCAGGAGCGCGGCGTGGGGCACCTCATGATCGAAGGCGGCGCCAAGATCAACGCGGCATTCCTGGCCCGGGGGCTGGTGGATGAACTCGTCGTATACCTGGCCCCGACCCTGCTGGGCGCCGGCATACCCGCCCTGACCGACCTGGGCATCGGCACCCTCGGCGACGCCCAGCGGTGGGAATGGGACGCCACCACCAGGGGCCCCGTCGAAGTGCTGGGCCCGGACCTGAAATTGACGCTGATGCCGGCCAAGGCGGCCCCCAGCGATGAAGGAAACTGACATGTTTACGGGAATTATCGAAGGACGCGGCACCGTGGTGCGGCTGCAGGCGCAACCGGAAACGGACAGCGCCGTGCTGGTCCTCAAGGCAGGGGACGTCCTTGACGGACTGGATTTGGGCGGCTCGATCGCCATCAACGGCGTGTGCCTGACGGCGGTGGCCCTGGGCGACGGCAACGTTGAGGTCGACGTCATGGGCGAAACCCTGCTCCGCACCACCACCGGCGAACTGCACGCGGGCGACACCGTGAACCTCGAACGCTGCGTTGTGGCCGGCGGGCGCCTGGACGGCCACGTCGTGCAGGGCCATGTTGACGGTGTCGGCTCGCTGCTGGAACGCGAGAGCCTTGGCGCATGGGACAGGCTCCGCTTTGCCGTGCCGCGAGAACTGGGGCAGTACATTGCCGAAAAGGGTTCCATCGCCATCGACGGCGTCTCGCTGACGGTCACGGCCGTCAGCCCGGCCAGCGAACCCGAACAATGGTTTGAGGTCGGGCTCATCCCCGTGACCCTGGCCAACACCGGCCTCGGCGGCAAGCCCGTGGGCGGCACCGTCAACCTTGAGGTCGACGTGCTGGCGAAATACGCCAAGCGCCTCCTTGAATTCAGCGCGCACAAGGGAGCCTCATCATGAGCGGCACAACAAATCCGGCAACCCTCCTTGACCCCGTCCCGCTGGCCATCGCCGCCATCGCACGCGGGGAGGCCGTGCTCGTGGTCGACGACGAGGACCGCGAGAACGAGGGCGACATCATTTTCGCCGCCCAGCACAGCACACCCGCACTCATGGGCTGGACCATTCGGCACAGTTCCGGCGTCATCTGCGTGCCCATGGACGGTGCCCACGCCGACAAGCTGGCCCTGCCGCCCATGGTTGTGCACAACCAGGACGCCAAGGGCACGGCCTACACGGTCAGCTGCGATGCGGCCGCCGGGGTGTCCACGGGCATCAGCGCCACCGACAGGTCGCTGACCGCCACGGTTTTGGCCGGTCCGCAGGCCACGCATGACGTCGTCACGCGCCCCGGGCACATGTTCCCCCTTCGCGCTGTGGCCGGGGGAGTGCGGATGCGGGCCGGGCACACCGAAGCCTCGGTTGAATTGTGCCGGCTGGCCGGCTGCGAGCCCGTGGCAGTCATCGCCGAGGTCGTTGACGACAGCGGAGAAATGGTGCGGCTCCACGGCCTGCGCGACTTCGCCGACGACCACGGCCTGCTGTTGATTTCCATCGCCGAACTGATCACCCACCTGGCTGCCGCCGATGATGCTGCCGTCGGCGATCCTGCCGCCGGCGGAGCAGATCCTGTCGACGGGGCAGAGCAGGGGAGCCTGGCATGAGCGGCCACCCGACAGGTGTGGCCGGCGGGCCGGTGGTGCAGCTGCCCACCCGCTTTGGCACCTTTGTGGCGCAGGCCTGGATTGATGCGGAGACCGGGGCCGAACACCTCAGCCTCAGCGCGCCGGGCGAGGCAGCCGAAGCCCGTGGGGACGTGTCGGCGCAAAGCCAGGGCGGCGCCGTCGTGCCACTGGTCCGGTTGCACTCCGAATGCCTGACGGGCGACGTTTTTGGTTCCTACCGCTGTGATTGCGGCGAACAGTTGGATTATGCCCTGGCCATGATCCACAGGATGGGCGGCACCCTCGTGTACCTGCGCGGGCACGAAGGGCGGGGGATTGGGCTGGCGAACAAGATGCGTGCCTACAGCCTGCAGGAAGCCGGTGCGGACACGGTGGAGGCCAACGAACAATTGGGTCTGCCCGTGGACGGGCGCGACTATGCGGCCGCGGCCGGGATTCTGCATTCACTGGGGCTGAGCCGCATCGACCTGCTCAGCAACAACCCGTTGAAGCGGGCCGACCTGTCCCGGCATGGCATCGAGGTTGTGAATGTGGTGCCCGCGGAAGTTCCTGCGCGCGCCGAGAACGTCCGCTACCTGCAGACCAAGCGGGACCGCATGCACCACGCATTGTCGGCCGCCAGCCCGGCCACCACCCCGGGCACCACCCCGGCGGATCCGGCGAGGACAGCACCAATCCCGCCGGCATCCATCAGCCCGGCACCCAAACACGCAACCCCACCCACGGAAGGACACACAGCATGAGCGGACACGGAGCACCCACCATCGGTTTCAACCCCGAGGAGAAGTCGGCGGCAGCCGGCCTGAAGCTGGCCATCGTCGCTGCCAGCTGGCACACGGAGATCATGGACGGCCTGCTCGCCGGCGCGTTGCGCGGGGCAGCCGACTCGGGCATTGACAACCCCACGGTCGTAAGGGTTCCCGGCAGCTTCGAGCTGCCCGTGGCTGCGGCGCGGCTCGCCCCAACGTACGACGCGGTCGTGGCCCTGGGGGTCGTCATCCGCGGCGGCACGCCGCACTTTGACTTTGTGTGCCAGGCGGCCACCATCGGGTTGACGGACGTCAGTGTGCGCACGGGCACCCCCGTCGGCTTCGGTGTGCTGACCTGCGACACCGAAGACCAGGGTCTTGCCCGCGCCGGCCTGCCCGGTTCTGTGGAGGACAAGGGCCACGAAGCCACAACGGCAGCCCTTGCCACGGCCCTGACGCTGGCACAGCTCGGCGCCTGACACTGCCGGAAGGCAGCGGAAATGTGTTCACATGTTGGACACGCGCCGTCCCGGAATCCCGGGACGGCCGCCCAACCCAGTAAGGTGGACTGCGTGAAGACCTTCGAATCCCTTTTTGATGAGCTCAGTGCGAAAGCCGAAGCCCGGCCCGCTGGCTCCCGTACCGTCGTCGAACTTGAATCCGGCGTTCACGGTATCGGCAAGAAAGTGGTTGAGGAAGCCGCCGAGGTGTGGATGGCCGCCGAGTATGAGTCGGATGAAGCCTGCGCCGAGGAGATTTCCCAACTGTTCTACCACCTGCAGGTCATGATGATCGCCAAAGGTTTGACACTTCAGGACGTTTACAAGCATCTCTAGCCACCCGCCGTGGCTGCTTTTTCGTCCCTGAACTGGCATTGTCTTGAATGCCGCAACCTTTTGTGCCTGAACCGAACCTGAAAGATATTTCCCATGCTCCGTGTTGCCGTACCCAACAAGGGTTCCCTGTCCGAAGCCGCCTCAGCGATGTTGGCGGAGGCCGGCTACCGCCAGCGCCGCGACTCCCGCGAACTCGTCATGGTCGACCCTGACAACAACGTTGAATTCTTCTTTCTCCGCCCCCGTGACATCGCCGTTTACGTTGGCGCCGGCACCTTGGATGTCGGCATCACGGGCCGCGACCTGTTGATGGACGCCCAGGTGGACGCCGAGGAGCTCCTGCCCCTGGGCTTTGCCAAGTCAACTTTCCGCTTCGCCGGCCCGGTGGGTGACTTCAGCAGTGCTGCCGAGCTTGAGGGCAAGCGCCTGGCCACCAGCTACGACGTGCTGCTGCGCGAATACCTGGCCGAACTTGGCATCAACGCCCAGGTCGTCCGGCTCGACGGCGCCGTGGAATCCTCCGTCCGCCTCGGCGTGGCAGACGCCATTGCCGACGTCGTCGAAACCGGCAGCACGCTGAAGGCCGCCGGGATGGAAATCTTCGGCGAGCCCATCCTGAACTCCGAAGCGCTCCTGATTGGCCGCCGCGGCGTCACCCCGCCGGCCGGCGTTGAGGTCTTGATCCGCCGGCTGCACAGCGTGCTCGTTGCACGCCAGTATGTGCTCCTTGACTATGACGTCCCCAAGACGCTCATGGAGAAGGCCACGGCGTTGACCCCCGGCCTGGAATCACCCACCGTTTCGCCGCTGCGCGACAGCGACTGGGTTGCCGTCCGCTCCATGGTTTTGGCCAAGGACACGAACCGCATCATGGATGAACTGTACGAGCTCGGCGCCCGCGCCATCCTCGTCAGCAACATCCACGCCTGCCGCATCTAACAGACGGCCGCCCCAGCAACTCAAGACTAAGAAGGTACCTGCCATGAGTGTTGCCATCAGGGTCATTCCCTGCCTTGACGTGGACAACGGCCGGGTGGTCAAGGGCGTCAAATTCCAGAACCTGCGTGACGCAGGGGATCCCGTTGAACTTGCACAGCGGTACGACCGTGCCGGCGCCGACGAGCTGACGTTCCTGGACGTGACCGCATCCTCCGGCAACCGTGAGACAACCTTTGATGTCGTTTCACGCGCCGCCGAGCAGATCTTCATCCCGCTGACAGTGGGCGGGGGAGTGCGCGAGGTGTCCGACGTCGACAAGCTCCTGCGCCACGGTGCCGACAAGGCCTCCATCAACACCGCAGCCATAGCCCGTCCCGCGGTGATTGACGAGATCACCCGGCGCTTCGGCTCCCAGGTGCTGGTGCTCAGCGTTGACGCGCGGCGCACCCAGGCCGGGAGCACGCCGTCGGGCTTTGAAGTCACAACCCACGGCGGCCGCAAGGGGACCGGGATTGACGCCATCGAATGGGCGAAGGAGGCTGCCGACCGCGGTGTGGGGGAGATCCTGCTGAACTCGATCGACGCCGACGGCACGAAGGAAGGCTTTGACCTGGAGCTGATCCGCCTGGTCCGTGCGGCCGTCCACATCCCGATCATCGCCTCGGGCGGTGCCGGCAAGCCCGAGCACTTCCCGCCGGCTGTTGCCGCGGGCGCCAACGCCGTGCTGGCAGCATCCGTGTTCCACTTTGGTCCGGACAGTGCCATTGCCGACGTCAAGAAGGCCATCCGCGACGCCGGCTACGAGGTTCGCTGACCAAGGCGCGAACCGCCCCGCCGCCAACCGGAACCCAACCCACCCACCAGCTGACCCGCAGTCGTGGTTGCTGGATCAATTGAAACCAGTTGATCCAGCAACCATAGCTGCGGGTCAGTTGTTTAGGTGAGTTGCTTAAGTGGTGAGTTGCATCAGGCTAGAGGCCCACTTCAGCCGTCTGCAGCAGTGTGACGGCGTCGGGCTGGCCCTCGAAAGAGACGAGCGCCTGGCCGGTGCGTCCGTTGGCGTGCATGAGCAATTCGCCGGGATCGCCAATGATGGCCACCGACACGGGCGCGCGTTTGGCCACATGGCGCGGGCCTTCGGGATTAACGAGGACTATGCCCAGATCCACGCTGCGATAAAGAATTGCTGCCCGTTTCAGGAGCTCTACCCAGAGCGCCTCTGAGTAGTCGGCATCCAGTGCGCGGGGGGCCCAGCGGTCGGTTGCGCGCCTGACATCCTCGGTGTGCACAAAGAACTCCGACAGGTTCGCACTGTGGTCAACCGTCTTCAGGGCAAACAGTGACATTTTGGGCGGACCGGCACGAAACTTCTCCACCAGGGCCGCAAAGGATTCGGGCGTACTGGACGCGGCTGCGAGCTTGGCAATGGCCTTTTCGGTGGCCTTTTTCCAAGGCTTCAAGACCATTCCCAAACCTACGCGGGGGTTGTGTTCGCGCAGGTAGAGGTGCGCAGCCAGTTCCTGGGTTCGCCATCCAGCACACAGCGTGTCAGCTCCCGGACCGGCTGCCAGCAGGGTCTCGGCGAGGTATTCACGGGAAGGTTCAACAAATTGCATCACTTTTGAAATTAGCATGTATTCGCCCCGGTGTGCACCAGGAACCGCCGCAAGGGGATGTCTAGTTGAGTATTGGCTGCGCCGAGTGAGGCAGCCGGCGGCGGCGATGGCCCCCCGGAACGTTTTCTGGCACTAGAATTGAATGCGATGCAGCAAAGCCCAGAACCCCAGTCAACGGCAGTGAATTCCACCGGCCAGCCGCCCCTCGAGTTGTCCGCGGATGTTGCCGCGATGCTTAAACATGATGGTGCCGGCCTGGTGGCGGCCATCATCCAGCAGTTCGACAGCAGCGAGGTCCTCATGCTGGGCTGGATGGACGACGAGGCGTTGCGCCGCACACTCACCTCGGGCCGGGTCACGTTCTACTCCCGCTCACGGCAGGAGTATTGGCGCAAGGGCGACACCTCCGGGCATTTCCAATATGTGAAGTCCGTGGCGCTCGACTGCGACGGCGATGCCCTGTTGATCACTGTCGACCAGGTCGGGGCGGCCTGCCACACCGGCACGCACACCTGCTTCGACGCCCGGACGCTGGGCGCAGTAGTGGGCAGCCGCGGGGAATAAGCCCGCCGCCCGTTTCGCGTCCTCCACCCGCTTGACTGAAGAAAGCCAACCATTCCATGCAAGATTTAGGTGTCATCAGCCCCACTTTGGCGGAATTTCGGGAATTGGCCCGAACCCGCAGGGTTGTCCCCGTCCATCTGAAAGTCCTCGCCGATGCGCAAACGCCCATCGGACTCTACCGCTCCCTTGCGGCCGGGGCCCCCGGCACCTTCTTGATGGAATCGGCTGCCGTGGGCGGTGTCTGGTCGCGCTACTCATTCATCGGCGTGCGTTCCAGCGCCACCCTGACAACCGACGACGGCGGGGCGTTCTGGCAGGGGCAGCCTCCCGCGGGCGTGCCGCTGGCAGGCAACCCCGTGGACGCCATGGAAGCCACGCTGAAGCTGCTGGCCACCGAGCGCTTTGAGGGGCTGCCGCCCTTCACCTCGGGCCTGGTGGGTTTTGTTGGTTGGGAGGCTGTGCGGCACTGGGAAAAGCTCCCTTCGCCGCCAGCCGACGACCTGCACCTTCCCGAAATGGCCTTGAACCTTGTGGCCGACATGGCCGTCCACGACAACAACGAAGGCACGGTGCTGCTGATCGCCAATGCCATTAATGCCAACGGCACCGACGACAACGTCGACGGCGCCTGGCATGACGCCGTCGGGCGTGTCCGGGCCATGGTGGACCAGCTGCGCAAACCGCTCGTCCAGCCCATGTCCGTGGTGGACGTTCCGGCCGCCAGCTTTGCCGAGAGCGTGCACGAGCAGTGGGACCGCAACGAGTACCTGAAGGCCCTCGACCTGGCGAAGGAAGCCATTGTTGACGGTGAGGTGTTCCAGGTGGTGGTCTCGCGCCGCTTTGAAATGGCCTGCGAAGCCACGGCGCTGGACGTGTACAGGGTGTTGCGCAACACCAACCCCAGCCCCTACATGTACCTGTACAGCTTTGAGGACTCCCAGGGGCAGCCGTACTCCATCGTCGGGTCCTCACCCGAGGCACTTGTCAGCGTGCTGGGCAGCGAAGTCATCACCCACCCCATCGCCGGCTCCCGCCCCCGCGGCGCCACCACCGAGGAAGACAAGTGGCTGGCCAAGGACCTGCTGGCCGATGAGAAGGAACGCTCCGAGCACTTGATGCTCGTTGACCTGTCCCGCAACGACCTTTCCAAGGTGTGCGTGCCGGGCACGGTGGATGTCACCCAGTTCATGGAGGTGGAGCGCTTCAGCCACATCATGCACCTGGTCTCCACCGTGGTGGGAACATTGGAGCCCGACAGGAGCGCCTACGACGTGCTGGCGGCAACGTTCCCGGCCGGGACCCTGTCCGGGGCGCCCAAACCCCGCGCGCTGCGGCTGCTGGACGAGCTCGAACCGATCCGGCGCGGCATTTACGGCGGCGTCGTCGGCTATCTGGACTTTGCCGGGGACATGGACATGGCCATCGCCATCCGTTCGGCCCTGCTGCGCGACGGCAAGGCGTATGTGCAGGCAGGCGGCGGCATCGTGGCTGATTCGGTGAACGAAACCGAGGCCGAGGAAACAGTCAACAAGGCGGCAGCGCCGCTGCGGGCCGTGTATGCGGCGGCGTCGCTGCGGGCCCTGGATGAGAACGCAGGAGACTACTCGTGAACACTGAACTTCCACATACGACGGCGAGGGCCGTCCCGTTTTGGCAGCGCAAGTCAACCTTGATCCTGCTGGCCGTCCTGGCAGCCCTGGCCGTTTTTGGCACGACAACGCAGACGTGGATCCATGTTGCCGTCGGCCAGGGCGAAGTGGCCCAGTCGGACCTTGACATCCCGGGCAGCAAAGCTGCCGTGGCTGTCTCGGCGCTGGCACTGGTAGCCCTGGCCGGGGCCCTTGCCACCAGCATTGCCGGGAAAGTCGCCCGCATTGTGACCACGGCGATCGTGTTTCTGGGAGCGGCGGGGATTGTCGCCGTCGTGCTGGGCATTCTGGCCGACCCGGCGGCTGCGGCCATGACCGAGGTTGGTGCCGCAACAGGCATCGAGGGGCAGGGATCAAACGCAACCACCACCATTTTCCCGGTCCTGGCCATTGTGGCCGCCGTCGTGCTGGGGGTGGCTGCGCTGCTGGTCCTGTGGTTCGGACGGTCCTGGAGCGTGCGAACCAAGTACGACGCCGCCAAGGCAGCCCCGGCAGGCGCCTCGGCCGAGCCGGTGGACGAGATTGACAGGTGGGACCAGCTGAGCCGCGGCGAGGACCCGACGGCATAAGTGCGGCACATGCCCGCGGTGTGCGCAGCTTTGGGATTCCACGGGCAACTAATGGCAGAATGTATTTCAGTATCCGCGTTAAATAGGGAGATTTACCATGAGCAACAAGTCGGCTGCAACAGTATCCGTGCAGGAACCCATTGACCACAGCATTGAGCTGGGGCACGGAAACAGCCCGGCAGCGTGGTCAAGCGTCACGGTCATGCTGGTGGGTGTCATCATTGGCTGCATCGCCTTCCTGATCGGCGAGAGCGCAACCATGTTGTTCTGGATCGGTGTGGGCGTCATCGCCGTCGGCGTCATCCTCGGCCCGGTACTGAAGGCCGCCGGCTACGGTGTTGGCGGCAGCAAGCTGAAGAGCAACGGCCACTAGCAGTGAGCGTATTGCTGGACATCATTGACGGCGTCCGGAAGGACATGCTGGCCCGGCAGGAGAAAGTCAGCCTGGCCGAGCTGCAGGAGCAGGCCAGGAACACCGCCCCGGCACTGGACGCCTGGGCCGCGCTCGGCGGCGAATCCACCTCCCGGCCGGAGCTGAAGGTCTTTGCTGAAGTCAAGCGCCGCAGCCCATCGAAGGGTGACTTGGCCGGCATCGCCGACCCGGCCGCGTTGGCGCGCCTGTACCAGGACGGCGGTGCATCGGTCATCAGCGTGCTCACCGAACAACACCGCTTCGGCGGCTCGCTGGCCGATCTTGACGCTGTTCGTGCCGCCGTGGACATTCCGGTGCTCCGCAAGGATTTCACCTGCGACGAGTACATGATCTGGGAAGCCCGCGCCCACGGCGCCGATCTGGTCCTGCTGATTGTTGCAGCGCTCGACGATGAGGAGCTGGGCAGCTACCTGGCCCTGACGCATGAACTGGGCATGAATGCGGTGGTGGAAACACACACCGCAGAAGAGCTCGACCGGGCCGTGGCAGTTGGCGCCAAGATCATTGGCATCAACGTCCGCAACCTGAAAACACTGGACGTGGACCGCGGCGTGTTTGCCGCACTGGCCGGAAACATTCCGGCCGGCCCCATCGTGGTGGCCGAATCAGGTGTCCGTGACGTGTCCGACGTCGAGCATTACAGTGCCAATGGCGCCCACGCCATTTTGGTGGGTGAGGCGCTCGTGAAGGATTCAACCCCCCGCGAACGGATCGCCGAATTCAAGGCAGCCGGGGCGCTGGCAATCAGCGCACGGTAGCGCAGGGCCCGTCCGGCAACGGGCGGGCCTTTCGCAGCTTGGCGGCTGCCGCTGCGCAGCACGGCTGCCACACCGGCGCTTTCAGCCTTAAGCAGGTCGGCGGGCGCACCCGCTGGCGCCACCGCTCAAAGATAATGTAATGCACAACTATCCAGGAAAAGGACGGTGGAATTGATGGCTCAAGTGCCAGCAGCTTCGTCACAGGATCCCGCTGACATGGTGGATCCGGCAACAGCTTTCCTGCAGGGCGCCGTCCCTGCAGACTCAACACCCGAGCCTTCGCTGCGGCACGCGCCCGGCCCGTACTTTGGCAGCTACGGCGGCCGTTGGATGCCGGAATCGCTCATCGCCGCCCTGGACGAGCTTGAGGACACCTTTGAAAAAGCCAAGGCCGACCCCGAGTTCCTCGCCGAGATTGCCGAACTGAACAAGAATTACTCCGGCCGCCCCTCGCTGCTGACCGAGGCCAAGCGCTTCAGCGCACACGCCGGCGGCGCCCGGGTGTTCCTCAAACGCGAAGACCTGAACCACACGGGTTCGCACAAGATCAACAACGTCATCGGCCAGGCACTCCTGGCCAAGCGCATGGGCAAGACCCGCCTCATCGCCGAGACCGGCGCCGGCCAGCACGGCGTGGCAAGTGCCACGGCCGCCGCCCTGCTGGGCATGGAATGCGTCGTCTACATGGGCGCCGAAGACTGCCGCCGGCAGGCACTCAACGTTGCCCGAATGCAGCTGCTCGGGGCAACCGTTGTGCCCGTGACCAACGGCTCGCAAACACTCAAGGATGCGATCAACGACGCCCTGCGCGACTGGGTCGCCAACGTTGACAACACCCACTACCTGCTCGGCACGGCGGCCGGCGCCCACCCGTTCCCGGCCATGGTGCGCTTCTTCCACGAAGTGATCGGCGAGGAAGCCCGCGGCCAAATCATCGACCAAATCGGACGCCTGCCCGACGCCGTCTGCGCCTGCATCGGCGGCGGCTCCAACGCCATCGGCCTGTTCCACGGCTTCCTCGACGACGCCGGCGTGAAGATTTACGGTTTTGAGGCAGCCGGCGACGGCGTCGACACCGGCCGCCACGCGGCCACCATCACCCTGGGCCGACCCGGCGTGCTGCACGGTGCCCGCACCTACCTGATGCAGGACGACGACGGCCAAACCATCGAGTCGCACTCCATCTCCGCGGGCCTTGACTACCCGGGCGTCGGCCCCGAGCACTCCTACCTGCACGACATTGGCCGGGTCACCTACGAGGCCATCACCGACACCGAAGCGATGGACGCCTTCAAGCTGCTGTGCCGCACCGAAGGCATCATCCCGGCCATTGAGTCGGCGCACGCCCTGGCCGGTGCCTTGACGGTGGGCAAGCGGCTTGTCGTCGACGCAGGGAAGCCCGAGGACGTGGTGATCATCGTGAACCTCTCGGGCCGCGGTGACAAGGACGTGCAGACGGCGGCCGAGTGGTTCGACATGCTGGATGAAGACGGCAATGTGAAGGGCACAATGCTTTCCACCCGGAGTGCCAAGGGTGCAGCCCACGGCGGCGGCGCCGTCCCGGCTTCCGATGCCGGAGCTTCAGCGACCGGCCCAGCCGCGGACATCAATGCAGAGGATGCCAGCAATGAGTGAGACACACAGCAACACGACTGGCCCCGGCGCGACTGCGCCCGACGCGATTGCCAGCAAGTCTGCGGCCGCCATCGAGCGGGCCAAGGCTGCAGGGCGCAAAGCCCTGATCGCCTACCTGCCGGCAGGGTTCCCCGACAAGCAGGGCTCCATCGATGCAGCCATTGCCGTGGCCCGCAACGGTGCCGACATCATTGAAATCGGCATCCCGTACTCCGACCCTGTCATGGACGGTGCCGTCATCCAGGCAGCAACCACACAGGCCTTGGAAAACGGCTTCCACGTTTCCGACGTCTTTGACATCGTTGCCGCCATCACGGCGGAAACCGATGCCGCCGTCATGGTCATGACCTACTGGAATCCCGTCATGCGCATGGGCGTTGACGACTTTTCCCGCCGCCTGGCAGCAGCCGGCGGTGCCGGCCTGATCACCCCGGACTTGATTCCGGACGAGGCAGCCGAGTGGTTTGCCGCCTCCGACAAGTACGGCCTGGACCGCGTGTTCCTGGTCGCCCCGTCCTCCACACCGGAACGTGTGGCCATGACCGTTGCGGCCACGCGCGGATTCGTCTACGCAGTGTCCATCATGGGCGTCACCGGGGCCCGCAGCTCAGTCTCCACCGCAGCCGAAGCAGTGGTCGCCGCGGCACATGCCGCCGGCGCCGAACGCGCCTGCGTGGGCCTGGGCGTCTCCCAGGCCAAGCATGTCCGTGAGATTGCCGCCTATGCTGACGGGGTCATTGTCGGCACGGCACTGGTTGCCGCACTGCGCGACGGCGGCGTGCCCGCCGTCGGCGCCCTGGCCAAGGAACTCAGCTCCGGCTTCGCAGCCCCCTCCACCACGGAAGCAGCCAGCCTGTGATTTCTTCTCTCGCACCCCACGCCCTTGCGGCCTCCATCCCGGCCCCCACATGGTCCGGATTTGATCTTGGCCCGCTGCGCATCCATGCCTATGCGCTGTGCATCCTGCTGGGCATCATTGCGGCAATCTGGCTGACCGACCGTCGCTGGAAGCGCCGCGGCGGCCCCGAGGGATCCATCTGGGACATCGCCATCTGGGCCATTCCCTTTGGCATCATCGGCGGCCGGCTCTACCACGTCTTCTCCTCGCCCGAGGCCTACTTTGGCCCCGGCTTCGACGGCACCGGCGACCTGTCGCTGATACCGCAAATCTGGCTTGGCGGCCTCGGCATCTGGGGCGCAGTTGTGCTTGGCGTGGTGGGTGCCTGGATTGGCTGCCGCCGCGCAAACGTGAAGATCTCGGCGTTCATCGACGCCGCAGCCCCGGGAATCCTCCTCGCCCAGGCCCTCGGCCGCTGGGGCAACTACTTCAACCAGGAACTTTTCGGCGGGCCCACCACCCTGCCGTGGGGCCTGAGCGTTTCACCCGAATTTGTGCCCGCCGGCTACAGCCCCGACACCTTGTTCCACCCCACATTCCTGTACGAATGCGTCTGGAACCTGCTGGGTGTGGCCGTGCTGCTGCTTGTGGACCGCAAGCTGAAGCTGCGCTCCGGCCGGCTGTTCCTGCTCTACGCGATGATCTACACGGCAGGCCGGGTGTGGATTGAAATGCTGCGCATCGACACAGCCGAACAAATCACGTTCTTCGGCGTCACCGCCCGCCTGAACGTGTGGACAAGCATCCTCGTCTTCGTGGTGGCGTTGGTCGCCTTCATCGTGATCACGTACGCCCGGCGTGGCCGGGACAGCGAGTCCGTCTACCTGGCAGGGCGCGAACCCGCCATGGTTGGTGCCGACGTGGACGAGCCCGCTTCGGAGAAGACCGCCGCACGGACCAAGGATTCCGACGCTGCGCTGTCGAAGGACACGGGGTTGCCCAAGGACACTCGGTTGTCGAAGGAGGCCGGGTTGCCCAAGGACACTGCGGCAACGGCCAAGAACGACGACGACGCCCCCGCGGGCAGGCGTTCCGGCAGCCGCGCTGTGGTTGGGTCCGCGACGGACTCCGCGCAGAATTCGGCGACAGACGAAGGCAAGCCTGCCGCGGGTGACAAGTCTGCAACTGGTGACACAAACACTGTTGATTCTGTGGCTGACAAGTCTGTGGCTGGTCCTTCAGTGGCTGGAGATGCAGCCGGATCCGAGTCGGCGCCAGAGGGCGCGGCTGACGCTGCTCCTGCGGCAACGCCGGACGCCGAAGCCGCCCCACGAGACGCTGCCACGGCCGACAAGCCTCGGCCTGCCGAAGCAACCGGCGCCACTGAGCACGATCCGGCCAAGGAGGCCTGAGCAACAGCCATCGCGCATAGTTGTTGCGGCTGCTTCTTGCGGCGTGAAGGGTCGAGCATGACGTAAAAGGGCGGTTCCGGAATTCCGGAACCGCCCTTTTGTGATGGCCGTGTCTAAAGGGCGTTGCCTCGTTGCCTCGTTGCCTCGTTGGCGCGTTGGCGGGCCGCTACGCTGCCAGCCGCCAGTAGGATGGTGCCCCTGCCGGCCTCCCGTACATCCGACAGTGCCGCCTGAGGGTTGCTGTGACTGCGCCACGGACATGGAGTCGATGACGGGGCGCAGCTTCTGCACCATCGGATGCACAGTGACACCGTCTGGTTGAACAGCCAGATACTGAACAGCGTCGCCGTTTCCTGTCTCAGGGGATCGGGGATCTCGTGCCGGTGTGTCGCCGAGAATCGCCCCGAGCCGTCATGTGCGGCTTCCGTTACGCCGAGAACGACCCGGAGGCGCGAGAATGCATCAAGATACGCCTTTCTCGCGAGCTTGAACCAATCTCGACGTGTATTTCCATCTCAACCTCGGCGGATCCGCTGTGACTGCCGGAATGCTCCGGCATTTCACACAACGTCAGTGCGGACAGGCTGGCGTGCTTTGCGTCGCTGCCGCGTCTGGTCCGTCGGCTGTGACGATTTGTTAGCAGCCCGTGGGTGGACAGCGCCTGGTCCCAGCGAAGTGCAGCTGCCGCGGATGAGACGTGCGGAAATGGGCTTCAAACCGACGCGCATGCTCATTATTATGACTGATCGTGCATACTCATCCAATATCTAAGATTCGTATATTCCGTTGACGCTGGCAGTTATATAGTGAAACACGCCGCACGAGAGGTTGTGACCCAAATATCCAGCCTCCTTTGTGCAAGTGCACTATGAACCATCCGTTCTGCTGCATGCACGCCCGGTGAACAGTTCCGGAAACCCCCCGGGCGGCCCCGGCAAGTACGGAAACAAGCACTGAAACCAGCAGCACCGTTGAGGAAGATCCGCTTTCCCAACGCACGGGCCAGCGTCGTCCCCCACCAGCGCTCATTTATGGGGAAGGACTCACACGTCGTGACAACGAAAACAGCACGGGGCTCCCACCGGCCGCAGGCCGTCTCACCGTTCACCCGCTTCGCCGCCATGCCCGCCCAAGCGGGCCTGTACCGGCCGGAAAGTGAAAAGGATGCCTGCGGGCTGGCCATTGTCGCCACCCTGCGCGGCACCCCGGACCACGACATTGTGCAAAAGGCACTGGTGGCCCTTCGCAACCTTGAACACCGCGGCGCCGTGGGAGCCGACGAAGGCACCGGCGACGGCGCAGGCATCCTGACTCAAATCCCCGCAGCCTTTTTTCAGGAGGTCGCGGGCTTTGACCTGCCGGCCCCCGGAAACTACGCCGTCGGCACTGCCTTCCTGCCCACCGGAACGCTGGACAAATCCGCAGCGATGGCCGGACTCGAAGCACTGGCCGAAAGTGAAGGACTGGAGGTCCTGGGCTGGCGGGAAGTCCCCGTGGCTGCCGATCTGGTCGGTGCCAGTGCACGGGCCTGCATGCCGTTCTTCAGCCAACTTTTTGTGGCCCTGGCCGCTGAACCCAGGGAACCGTTGGATGCGACAACCGCCAATGAGCTCGACCGGAAGGCCTTCCGAGTCCGCAAGCGGGCGCAGCAAAAATTCGGTGTCTACTTCCCGTCGTTCTCATCAAAGACCATTGTCTACAAGGGCATGGTGACAACCGCCCAGCTCGAACCGTTCTACCCGGACCTTTCGGATCCGCGTTTCGCCACCAAGCTGGCGGTCGTGCACTCACGCTTCTCCACCAACACCTTCCCGTCCTGGCCGCTGGCCCAACCGTTTCGGACCATTGCCCACAACGGTGAAATCAACACCGTCAAGGGGAACCGGAACTGGATGCGCGCCCGTCAGTCGACCCTGGCGCACAAGCTGCTGGGGGACACCCCCGAGGAGCTGTTCCCCATCTGCACCCCGGGAGCATCGGACTCCGCCTCCTTCGACGAAGTGGCAGAGTTGCTGTGGCTTGCAGGACGCCCCATCACCGAGGCGGTCATGATGATGATCCCCGAGGCCTGGGAAAACCACACCACCATGGATCCCGCCCGCAAGGCGTTTTATGAGTACCACTCGCTTTTGATGGAGCCCTGGGACGGCCCCGCCGCCGTGTCCTTCACCGACGGGACGCTGGTTGGCGCCACCCTTGACCGCAACGGCCTGCGCCCTGCCCGCTTCTGGATTACCGACGACGGCCTGGTGGTCCTCGCGTCGGAAGTGGGTGTGCTGGATCTTGACCCCGCCACCATTGTGAAGAAGGGCCGGGTCGCGCCCGGCACCATGTTCCTCGTCGACACCGACAAAGGCGAGCTCATCAGCGACGCCGACATCAAGGCCCGGGCCGCCGCCGCGCACCCCTACGCGGCATGGGCCCGGGAAAACACGATCGCACTCACGGACCTTCCCGAACGAGAGCACATTGTCCACACCACGGCGTCGGTGCTGCACCGCCAGCGCACGTTCGGCTACACCACCGAGGAGCTGAAGATCCTGCTGGGCCCCATGGCGCGCACAGGTGCCGAGCCCCTCGGCGCGATGGGCACCGACACTCCCGTCGCCGTGCTGTCCACGCGTCCGCGGCTGCTCTTCGACTACTTTGTCCAACAGTTCGCCCAGGTGACAAACCCGCCGCTGGATGCCATCCGCGAGGAACTTGTCACCTCCCTGAACACCGCCATTGGACCGCAGGGGAACCTGCTGTCCCGCAGCAAGGTCACGGCCCCGCAACTGGCGTTGACCTTCCCGGTCATCGACAACGACGAACTGGCGAAGATCGCCAACATGGAAACGCCCATGAAGGACGATGGCTCCGGCGGCGAGCGGATTTCCATGAAGGTGCGCGGCCTGTACAAGGTCGACGGCGGAGAGCCCGCCCTGCGCGCCCGGCTCACCGAGATCTGTGAGCAGGTGTCCGGCGCCATCAATCGCGGCGTGCAATACGTCGTGCTTTCCGACAGGGACTCAACAGCCGCGTGGGCACCCATCCCGTCGCTGCTGGTCCTCAGCGCGGTGCACCACCACCTGCTGCGCAGCGCCAACCGCACCAAGGTTTCCCTGGTCGTGGAGGCCGGTGACGTCCGCGAGGTCCACCACGTGGCCGTGCTGGTGGGCTACGGTGCGGCAGCCGTCAACCCCTACCTGGCCATGGAATCCGTGGAGGAACTGATTCGCAACGGCGACGTCACCGGGGTGACACCGCAAGAAGGCGTCAGCCACTTGATCAAGGGCCTGGGCAAGGGCGTCCTGAAGATCATGTCCAAGATGGGCATCTCCACCGTGTCCTCCTACTGCGGCGCCCAAACCTTCGAGGCACTGGGCCTGGGCCAGGATCTCATCAACGAATACTTCACCGGAACCGTGTCCCAGCTGGGCGGCGTCGGCCTGGACGTCATTGCCAAGGAAGTTGCGGCACGGCACATCCTGGCCTACCCCGTGGACGGCGTTGACGTCCCCCACCGCCCGCTCCTTGGCGGCGGCGAATACCAGTGGCGCCGCGACGGGGAACCGCACCTGTTCAACCCCGACACCGTCTTCCGCCTGCAGCATGCCACCCGTGAACGCCGCTACGACATCTTCAAAAAGTACACGAACGGCATCGACGACCAGGCCAACAAGCTCAACACGTTCCGGGGCCTGCTCACGTTCAAGCACCGGGAGCCGGTGTCGCTGGAGGAAGTTGAACCGGTGGCAAGCATTGTGAAGCGTTTCTCCACCGGCGCCATGAGCTACGGGTCCATTTCGCAGGAGGCCCACCAAACCCTGGCCATCGCCATGAACCGGCTCGGCGCCAAATCCAACACCGGCGAGGGTGGCGAAGACGTTGAGCGTCTCCTTGACCCGGAACGCCGCAGCGCCATCAAACAAGTCGCTTCGGGCCGCTTCGGTGTGACCAGCCTGTACCTGACCAATGCGCAGGACATCCAGATCAAGATGGCCCAGGGTGCCAAGCCCGGCGAGGGCGGCCAGCTCATGGCCAAAAAGGTGTACCCGTGGATCGCCGAGACTCGGCATTCGACGCCTGGCGTGGGGCTCATCTCGCCGCCGCCGCACCACGACATCTACTCCATCGAGGACCTTGCCCAGCTGATTTACGACTGCAAGCGGGCCAACCCAGCCGCCCGCGTCCACGTCAAGCTGGTCTCCGAAATGGGGATTGGCACGGTGGCGGCCGGCGTGACCAAGGCCAAGGCCGACGTCGTGCTGGTGTCAGGGCACGACGGCGGCACCGGCGCCAGCCCGCTGAACTCGCTCAAGCATGCAGGCATGCCGTGGGAGCTGGGGCTGGCCGAAACCCAGCAGACGCTGCGCCTGAACGGGCTGCGCGAGCGGGTTGTGGTGCAGGTCGACGGCCAGCTGAAAACGGGCCGCGACGTCGTCATTGCGGCCCTTCTCGGGGCTGAGGAATACGGTTTCGCGACGGCCCCGCTGGTGGTTTCCGGCTGCGTCATGATGCGCGTGTGCCACCTTGACACCTGCCCCGTGGGTGTTGCCACCCAGAATCCCGAACTGCGCCAGCGATTCACCGGAAAACCGGAATTCGTGGTGAACTTCTTTGAGTTCCTGGCCGAGGAGGTCCGGGAAATCCTTGCCGAACTTGGTTTCCGCAGCCTCGAGGAGGCCGTCGGGCAGTCGGGCGTGCTGGACCTTAAGGCAGCCATGAACCATTGGAAGACGGAGGGGCTTGACCTCAGCCCCATCCTCTCCGATGCGGGCGTGCCTGCCAGCGCCCCCGTGCGCCAGCTGAGCAAGCAAAACCACGAGCTTGAGAAGCACTTTGACCAGCAGCTGATCACGATGGGAGCCGAGGCGCTCAACAACCGGGAGCCGGTCAAAATCAGTGTCCCCGTCGTCAACACCGACAGGTCCGTGGGCACCATGCTCGGCTACCACGTGACCAAGACGTTCGGCACGGACGTGCTGGGACCCGACACGATCGACGTGACCTTGACGGGCCAGGCCGGCCAGTCGCTCGGCGCCTTCCTGCCCGCCGGCATCACCCTGCGGCTGCTCGGCGACGCCAACGACTACGTCGGCAAGGGCCTCTCCGGCGGCCGGATCACCGTGCGTCCCGACAGGAAGAACACCTTCGCGGCGGCCGAGAATGTGATCGCCGGCAACGTCATCGGCTATGGCGCCACGAGCGGGGAAATGTTCCTGCGCGGCCTGGTGGGGGAGCGCTTCCTCGTCCGCAACTCGGGCGCCACGGCCGTCGTCGAAGGCATCGGTGATCATGGCTGCGAGTACATGACCGGCGGACGGGCCTTGATTCTGGGGCCCACCGGGCGCAACTTCGGCGCTGGCATGTCAGGCGGCACCGCCTACGTCCTTGACCTGGAACCAAGCCTCGTGAACAAGGGCGCGCTGGAGTCGGGGGAGCTTTCCCTGTTGAAGCTCGACGGCGTTGACGCGGACATTGTCCAGTCACTTTTGCTCCGGCACGCCGAAGAGACGGGCTCTGAGACGGCGGCGGCCCTGCTGGCCGAGCTGCCGGCCGCGCTGGCCCGCATGACCAAGATCCTTCCCCGCGATTATGCAGCAGTTTTGGAAACCCGCCTGGCAGCCGCCGAGTCGGGCGAAGACCCGGATGGCGCAACCGTCTGGCAGAAAATTTTGGAGGTCACCGGTGGCTGATCCGCACGGTTTCTTGAACAATCGCGAACGCATCACCCAGACCCGGCGCCCCGTTCCGGTCCGCCTCATGGACTGGAAGGAGGTCTATGAGGCGCAGGAAAAGGGTGTGCTGAAGTCCCAGGCGGGACGTTGCATGGACTGCGGCGTGCCGTTCTGCCACCAGGGCTGCCCGCTGGGGAACCTCATCCCCGAATGGAACGACCTCACCTGGCGGGACAAGGGTGAAGAGGCCGCCGAACGGCTGCACGCAACCAACAACTTCCCTGAGTTCACCGGGCGGCTGTGCCCGGCACCCTGCGAAACGTCCTGCGTGCTCGGCATCAACCAGCCGGCCGTGACCATCAAACAGGTTGAGGTCTCCATCATTGACGAGGCCTTCAACCAGGACTGGGTCCACCCGCTGCCGCCGGCCAGGCTCACAGGCAAGACGGTCGCCGTCGTAGGTTCAGGACCGGCAGGGCTGGCAGCAGCCCAGCAGCTGACCCGGACCGGACACACAGTGGCGGTGTATGAGCGCGACGACCGGATCGGCGGGCTGCTGCGCTACGGCATCCCCGACTTCAAGCTGGAAAAGAACAGCGTGGACCGCCGCGTCGCCCAGATGGAGGCGGAAGGCACCCGCTTCCGCACCGGGGTCGAGGTGGGCAAGGACATCGGGTGGGAACAACTGCGCCGCCGCTACGACGCCGTCGTGGTGTGTACCGGGGCAACCGTGCCGCGGGATCTGCCCATTCCGGGCCGCGGCCTCAACGGCGTGCATTTCGCCATGAACTACCTGGTGCAGGCCAACAAGACGGTCGCGGGGGACTCCCTGGTCAGTGGCGCCAGCGGGCACATTGACGCCCGCGGCAAGCATGTGGTCATTCTGGGCGGCGGCGACACCGGGGCCGACTGCCTTGGCACGGCCCACCGCCAGCAGGCTGCCTCCGTGACAACGCTCGCCATCGGGGCCCAGCCGCCGGTGGAACGCACCGCAGCCCAGCCGTGGCCCACCTTCCCCAACCTCTTTGAGGTGGCAAGTGCCCATGAAGAGGGCGGCGAGCGGAGCTACCTGGCCTCGACAGTTGAATTCCTGGGACAGGACGGTGTCTTGACGGGACTGAAGATTGCCCACACCGAATATGTCGACGGCCGCAGGGTCCCCAAGGAAGGCACCGAACGGATCATTCCGGCGGACCTGGTGTTTTTGGCCTTGGGATTCACGGGGCCGGAGTCGGCCGAACTGGTTCACCAGCTGCCCGTGACGTTGAATGCACGCTCAAATGTTAACCGTGATGGCCATTACATGACGGGCCGTGACGGAGTCTTTGCAGCGGGGGATGCAGGGCGCGGCCAATCGTTGATTGTTTGGGCGATTGCGGAAGGCCGGGCGTGCGCCGCCGCAGTCGACAAGTACCTGATGGGCGAGACATTTCTGCCTGCTCCCGTCTCACCCACTGATTCAGCTATCGGTGTCTAGCCCCGAGGCGATAGGCTGTCTGAGGGCACCAAAGATTTCTGCTGAAAACCACATACAAGGTAGGTACATTGAGACGCGCAAAAATTGTTGCGACTTTCGGGCCGGCAATCGCCAGCTATGAAAACACACTTGCGGTACTGGAGGCGGGCGTAAACGTAGCCCGCATGAACATGAGCCACGGTGACTACACCGTGCACCAAAATACGTACGACAACGTGCGCAAGGCAGCCGAAGCGCTCGGCAAGCCCGTCGCCATCATGGCGGACCTGCAGGGACCCAAGATCCGTTTGGGCCGCTTTGCCAACGGCGAGGGCTACGACCTGGCCGTGGGCGACGTCTTCACAATCACCACCGAAGACGTTCCCGGCACCAAGGACATCTGCTCCACCACGTTGAAGTCACTCACCGAGGACGTCAAGGTCGGCGACATCATGCTGATCGACGACGGCAAGGTATCTGTTCGGGCAACCGCCGTTGACGCCGTCAAGGTCGTCACCGAAGTCACCGTTCCGGGCAAGGTTTCCAACAACAAGGGCATCAACCTGCCCGGTGTTGCAGTGAATGTTCCTGCCTTGAGCACCAAAGACGAAGACGACCTTCGCTGGGCCCTTGAGTGCGGCGTGGACCTGGTTGCCTTGTCCTTCGTGCGCGACGCAGCGGACATCCAGCGCGTCCACGAGATCATGGACGAAGAAGGCCGCCGTGTGCCGGTCATCGCCAAGATCGAAAAGCCGCAGGCTGTGGACAACCTCGAAGCCATTGTTGACGCCTTCGACGCCATCATGGTTGCCCGTGGCGACCTCGGCGTTGAACTGCCCCTGCAGGATGTCCCGCTGGTGCAGAAGCGCTGCGTGGAGTTGGCCCGCCGCTGGGCCAAGCCCGTCATCGTTGCCACGCAGGTGCTCGAATCCATGATCGAAAGCCCGCGCCCCACCCGCGCCGAGGCCTCGGACTGTGCCAATGCAGTGCTCGACGGCGCGGATGCAGTCATGCTCTCCGGCGAGACCAGCGTTGGTGCCTTCCCGATCGAAACCGTCAAGACCATGGCGGCGATCATCGAGGCGGCCGAGACCGAAGCCGGCATGAAGCTGATCCCGAAGCTCACCTCCGATCCGAAGACCCGCGGCGGCGTCATCACGGCAGCTGCTGTGCAGATCGCCAACCAGCTGGACGCCAAGTACATTGCCACGTTCACCCAGTCCGGCGATTCGGCCTACCGCCTGTCCCGCCTGCGTCCGCGCAAGCAGGTCTTTGCCTTCACCCCGGATGAGCGCGTGCGCAACCAGCTGGCCCTGGCCTGGGGCATCGAGCCCGTGCTGGTTCCCATGGTTGCCCACACCGATGCCATGACCGAGCAGGTTGACGCGACGCTGTTGGAGAAGGAGCTCGTCAACGAGGGCGACCTGGTTGTCATCGCCGCCGGTTCCCCTCCCGGACAGGCCGGTTCCACGAACCTGGTCAAGGTCCACAAGGTCGGCGACCTCGCGGATCTGGGCAAGGCCGGCATCGGCGGAGGAAGCACGAAGGAAAAAATCGGCCCCTGGCCCACCGACTAACAGTCGTTGCTGGCACTCGATCCTGTCGATGCCAATCTGGCCCGCAGTCGTGGTCGCCATATCATCCATTTTCGGTTGATATCGCAGCCACGAGTGCGGGCCAGTTTTTTTGGGCAAAGGGCGACGGCGGCACCCAACGAACGCCCTGCTCGCGTTTGGTGGGTGCCGCCGTCGTACCTTTGGGTGAACTGGAAAATGCCGCCGCTCACGCAAATTGCCGCCGGTGCACTTGCGGCAATTTGCGGGAGCGGCAGCATTTCTGCTGCGTCCCGACTCAAGCTGGGTCGAAGCTCCCGAAGATCGTGCTGCGACTGTGCCGGCAGGGGGAGTGAGTGGAGTCTAGTTGACCTGGTTGATGATCGTTTCAGCAACCTCGCGCATGCTCAGCCGGCGGTCCATGGACGTCTTCTGGATCCAGCGGAAGGCCTCGGGCTCGGTGAGGCCCATCTTGGTGGTCAGGAGGCTCTTGGCGCGCTCCACAAGCTTGCGGGTGGCGAACTGTTCCTGGAGGTCGGAGACTTCATCTTCCAGTGCGCGGATTTCCTCGTGGCGCGAGAGTGCGATCTCAATGGCCGGGACGAGGTCTGCGGGAGTGAAGGGCTTGACGACGTAGGCCATGGCTCCGGCGTCGCGGGCGCGCTCAACGAGCTCCTTCTGGCTGAAAGCTGTCAGCAGAACCACCGGGGCAATGCGGGCCTTGACGATGATCTCGGCGGCCGTGATGCCGTCCATGACGGGCATCTTGACGTCCATCAGGACCAGGTCGGGCTTGAGCTCCTTGGCGAGCTCCACGGCCTTTTCACCGTTGTCGGCCTCGCCGACGACGTCGTAGCCCTCGCCTCGCAGGATTTCCATGATGTCCAAACGGATCAGGGTTTCATCCTCGGCAACAATGACACGGCGTGCGGGGGATGTGGGGGTTGAATCCGTTGGTTCAGACACAAAAAACTCCTTGGAAGCTGTTAACTGAGACATCGGACACAAAATCCGAATTTTTAGCACCTGGAGGGCGCTGGTTCTACAAAACAGCCTATCTGCATGTAGAGTAGTTTCGCGCACTCGTTCGGAAGTGATTCATGAACGGGAGCGTGATCTTTGTAACGGTGTTGAAATAGACACGTTATTAAGGCCCGAGTGGCGGAATGGCAGACGCGCTGCACTCAAAATGCAGTATCGAAAGATGTGTGGGTTCAAGTCCCACCTCGGGCACATTTCAACGACAAACCCCCTGATGATTCAGGGGGTTTTCGTGTTTAAGGGGTTAGCGGCCAGAATGTGGGGTCCGCGAGAATTTGGGTTAGCGGCGAGATGGTATTCGTCACCGCTTTCTCACTGGCGAAAGGGACCCCCGTCGCAGGAGTCAGATGTGAGGCATGAATGTTGTGGTTGTAAGTTCCTCGCTGACGATCGGTTGTGGGCCGGTCGTGAGCGAGGAACTTACCTTGGGACGAGTGCGCTCAGCTAAAGAGGTCCTGGCCGATGAACCCACCGGCTGGACAGCCAGGGGGAACGGCGAATACGGCCGACCCGATGGGGGTCGTCCATTCGTTAAGGAGATCCAACTCGTCGAGTCTCTTTTGAATGGGGACGAACTGTTGGTCAACATCGGCTTGATATGAAACAAAGATCAAGCCTGAGTCGGAAACGCTTCCGGGGCCCGGCGCCACATCGTAGTTGTAGGCCCTGCGGTGAAGCCGTTGAGCCGTGTCATCGGGGCGGGCTCGCCGCATGTGCGCAAAATCTGCGATTACAGGAAACCCCACCGGGTTGAGGGCCGCGAAATCCGGCTCGTCATGTTCGTGGAGACCAGTTAGCGGAGCCCCAGATTTCAAGGTCCTGCCCACCGATTCCTCGCGTCCTGAACGATCAAGCTTGTCCCACTTATCCAGGTTCATGCTGATTCTTCGGATCACCACGGAAGTCCCGTTCTCCGTCCATGGAGTGACGCCGCCATGGCCCCAGACGATCCGTTCCATGTCTTGGGAGCCCATCACTGGGTTGGTGGTTCCATCCAGCTGACCAAATAGATTACGCATGGTCATTCCCGATTGTTCCGTTCCGTAGGCCCGCCTAAAACCCGACTGAACCCAGCGCACCTTTGCAAAACTTCGGCTGTCCTTGAGCAGCATTCTCTGGGCATGGGCGACTGTCAGCGGATCATCGGCGCAGATCTGCAGCAGCAAGTCTCCATCGCCAAGTTCAGGGATGAGCCTGTCGATAGAAAATGCAGGCAACTCCTTCAACCAACCGGGCGCTTTCGCTGGGGCAACCATGTTTACCACCCTGGGACCGAATCCGAACGTGACCGTCAGGTTCGCCGGACGCAACGCCAGCTCACCCTCGGTGTCAGCCAATGCTGCTTTTCCTTGGGTCAGGTTCGCTGCATCGTCGCTCAGCAGCCTCAAAAGGGCTTTCAGTCTGTCTTTGCTGATCTCAGCATCCAAATCCAGACCGATGAAGTTTCCGTGAGCCTGCGCCGCCGTGGTAACGCCCGCTTGCCTGGCACCGTGAAACGGAACGACGCCGGAACCATTGTCACCCGTATCTGCTGAAGGCGCAGCGGTGGCTGCTTCTTTGGTTGATGATGCTATCTGGGCGCCAACTGCGGCTGCTGCCCCCACGCTTGCGGCAGCGCCGCCGAACAATAGGTGACGACGCCGAAGCGTGAACCTCGGTTCCTGGGCCTTAGCTGCATCAGGGCCAGGAGTGTCAGAGGGTACAGCCATTACTTGGCCGGAGCCGGAGAAGCAGTCTCGGTCGCTGCACCATGATCCATAGATCCGTGGCCCATGGAGCCGTGATCCATGGTGGAGTCGCCGGTGTGTTCTTCGCCTCCTGAGTAGTTCTCATTGGCGCCAACAAAGTCTTTACCCTGAGCAGTGAACGTGACCGTACTACCGTCCTCTAGTTTCAGATCGAAAGCGATGTCGTCTCCGGCTTCGACAGGCTTCGGCAAGCCCATCAGCATGATGTGGGTCGCGCCAGGCTCCAGAACAAGTTTGCTCTTGGCCGGGATAACAAAACCGCCCTGTTTTTCCTGCATTTGCATGGTTCCGTTGTTCCCCATGACCGTTTCGTGCAGTTCCACCATCGGCGAGGCCGGCGTCGATGCGCTAACAATCGTGATGTCCTGGTCGCTGCTGTTCGTGATTGTGCCGAACGCGGCAGACATACCATCTTTCGCAGCCTTGACCCACGGGTCAGTGACCGTGAGCGCAGAAGTTGATTCGCTGGCGGCAACAGTTTCCGACGCTGCTGTTGTAGTGCCATCTTGGCCGCAGCCAGTCACCAACAATGCCGCTACGGCAAGAATGGACAGCCCGGAGTAAGTGTTTTTCTTGATCATGATAAAGCTCCTAAAAGGGTCCCGCCCTGAGACTAGAGGGCAGGGCGGGACAAAGAATATGGATTGGTTGGTCAGCCTTGACCAGAGCGGATGCGTCGACGAACCGAAGAAATCAGAACGTAAGCCAGGTACAGAACAAGTCCGGTACTTGCGCCGAAAAGGGCAGGAACGCCCCATGCGGGGAAAGTTGATCGGGTAAGTGCCTTCGATTCTGAAGAAGTCGCAGAGCTGGCCGGTGACGCTGGCGTGGTGACGTTTGGAATCGAGCCAGACTGCGCGGACTCACCTACGAGGATTGAGTAGGTGCCATTGATCGGGTGCCCATCGCTGGACACGACCCTCCAGCGGACCTGGTATGCGCCGTCGGGAATACCTGCAGCCACTGGCTGGCTCAACGATTCCCGGGTCAGCGCTGCTGATCCTTGTGCCCAATTTTTCGAGTCGGCATCAACGATGCGTATCTCATGGCCCAGCGTTAGCAGCTCAGCGCTAAACGTGAGTTTGATGGCTGATGGGGGAGAGCTCAATTGCTCGTCCGCACCGGGACTAGACGAAATCAGTTGGTCGTGGGCTGACGCTACGGGCGCAGCAACAAGGCAGATGCCAAGGCACAGCAACGCAGCGGTCATGAGCGATCGCACGAATGAACCGGTATTTCGCCATGGAAATAAATGCAAGGTAAATCTTGCCATGGCTGCTTTCCTCCCCGGGACTCTATACGTCTGCCGGGGTTTGTCAGGATGGAAGACGCAGTGCGCCTAGAACAGAGCTGACAGGGGCGGCGGGCCGCGGTAACGCATCACGCTGCAGGGAATGCCCATGCTGGACAACACTCGAACTGGCCAAGCCCCCGGAATCGGGGCAGGCGCGGCCTCGGCAGCAGGAACACGCACCAGCTTCAGAAGGGGCTTGACCCTCAGTCGCAGTGCATCCAGCAACCCAACGAAAACAGTTTCGCCATGTCGCAGGACCGCAACTGTGAAAACAGCGGCAAGAATATGGCTCAGCCACATCAACGGCGATGAGTGATCCATCACCGGTGCAGCGGCTTGAACACCCTGAAGTGCTTCCGCCATTTGATGGACCGAATGACCATTGTGGCCGCTCGCTACAGGTGAGGTCGACGCCGGCACCCCGAGGTTGAACAAGCCATGGAACAATGCCTGGCTTAGCAGCACACCAACCATGAGTCGCCACAGTGACAGCAGTCGGCCAGCGAGAATGGTACAGACCAGCCCCGAAAGAACGAGGGAAAGTACGAGAATCAGGGCTACAGGGGAGTGTCCACCGGCAAGAACGTGGGAGGCTGCGGCGACGGTGGTGGAGACAATAGCGCCGATCCAACCGCGAATCATGCGAGAACCTCTAGCAGTCACTACCCCACCCCCTGGGCCCGATCATAAGTACGTGTAAAAGCAATTCTACGCACTGTAAAGGTTGTTGAGCAAGACGACATGCAATTCGGTGCATGGCTACAGCCGTCTTCTTGCGTGCCTCGACGAAGTCAGAATGGAGTTATTGGATCGACGGGACTGTCGCCTGGAGAGAATCGGAAGACTCGATCAGGATTAGGCCGAATTCGGCTTAATCCTGATCGGGGTTCGCAGTACACCTCCGGCGACTTCCAGCGCCGGTGTGTGGGGGAACAAAGCTACCCAGTCCATGGGCGAGGTCGGGGTGTGTTGGGAATCAACGCCGTCGCGGAGTCGTTCTTCCCGCACTTGAAGCCCCAGATGCACCACCATCACGACTTCACCAGTCGCATGATGGCAAGGACCGCAATCATGGCGTATATCCAGTCCTGTTACAGCCGGCGTCGGGCCCATGCCAACAATCAGGGACTGCCACCGGCACGGGCCTTGGCCGAGTACCAAAGCCAAACCGAAAAAGTACGCTTAGCCACACGGAACAGCTTGTCTCCCACGTAGCGGCGGGCGTTGTGGATGCCCATCACCTGGGTGTCCTTCGAGTGCGAGTTGGTCATTTCTGCGTCTCGCTGCACGATCTGGCGTTCAATGTCTTCGTAGTTGAGTATTGGCTCATCGGCACATTGGGCGTCTCGGTACTGCCCAGATCATCCCGAGGCTGGCCAGCCGTTCCCTCCAGACCTTTGAGAACGCCACGGATTCATGGACCCGCTGACTCCGAGCCGCAAAACATGCACACAGCCGGGAACAGGGTCAAGGCGGCGAAGGGGTGCAGGCGCGGCCGACAGCAATTGCCGCGTGTAGTCGTGCTGCGGATCGCCAAACACCAACTCGGTGGCCCCGGCCTCAACAACTTCCCCGGCACGCATGACCAGCACCTCATCACTCATGTGCCTGATGACTGCGAGGTCGTGGGAGATGAATAGATAGCCGAGTCCAAACCGTCTCTGCAGCTCATCGAGCAGGTCAAGGACCTGTGCCTGAATGGAGACGTCCAGAGCGGAGACCGGCTCGTCGCAGATCAGCACCCTCGGTTTCGGTGCCAGCGCCCGGGCGATCGCCAGGCGTTGGCGCTGCCCACCTGAAAGCGTGGCGGGATGGCGTTCCGCCACTCCGGGTTCCAAGCCCACCATCTTGAGCAATTCATTGATTTGACCCGCGTAAGCACGTGGCTTGCGTGTCGCGCCACGGCTCAGTGCGTCGGCCAGCAGCGAACCGGTGGACAGCCTCGGATCGAAGGACGACAGCGGGTCCTGGTAGATGGCGCCCAGGCCGGGGCGCCTGGTTCGGCGATCGGATTCCGGGACCTGGCTCCATGGTTCACCGAACAGCTCCACGGCTCCCGCGTCGGGGGCCAGCAGGCCCAGGGCCATGCGGGCAGTGGTGGTTTTCCCCGAACCGGATTCACCCACCACACCCAAGGTACGGCCGGGCAGCAGCTCGAAGCTGACATTGCGCACGGCCTTGAAGCCCGCCGACTTGGCCACGGGGAAGGTCTTGGAGAGACCCCGCGCACTGAGCAGGGGAAGCACGACGGCGCCCGGCCCACCACCCACGGCCGCTGGCCGCCCAGCGATGCTCGATGCAGCCGCGGTGTCGGACATGGGTGCGTCGGCCGCGGGGGAGAGCCGCGTGAAACGCGGCTTGCCTGCGGGAACGGCCGCGAGTAGGGCGCGGGTGTAGGGGTGTTGCGGATCGCCCAGGACCTGCTCGCGCGGGCCGCGTTCCACGATGCGCCCGCGTTGCATGACGGCAATCGTGTCGGCGACGCTGGCCACGGCGGCAAGGTCGTGGCTGATCAGGAGCATTCCCGAACCCGAGCGCCGCAAACCGCCGAGCAGGTCCATGACCTGGGATGCGATGGTTGCGTCCAGTGCCGTGGTGGGCTCGTCGGCAATGATCAGTGCCGGTGCCAGGGCGATCGCCGAGGCGATCAAGGCACGCTGGCGCATGCCGCCGGAGAGCTCACCCGGACGCTGGGACGCGCGCCGCTCCGGCTCATCCAGTCCCACGGAGGTCAGCAGTTCAATGACGCGGGCAGCCCGGTCCGCACCGGACCCAGCCGAGTGCAGGCGCAGCGCGTCGTCGATTTCCTTGCCGACGGTGCGCAGCGGATCCAAGGACGCCAGGGCATCCTGCAATATGAACCCAACATCCTTGCCCCGGACGGCGCGCCAGCCGCGCTGTGACAGCCTGAGGCCGTCGTGGTTGGCAACGTCCAGGGCGGCGGCGTGGACCAGGGAGCCGGCCCCTGCCAAGCCGATTAGGGACCTGGCGGTCACAGACTTGCCCGACCCCGATTCGCCCACCAGGGCCAGGCATTCCCCGGGGTTCACGGTGAACGAAACGTCGCGGACAACGCTGGCACCGCCAAAGGAAACGTTCAGCGCCTCCACCGTAAGGATGGGTTTGGTTGGGCTCACCGCTTGCCTCCGGATTTAAAGGAACGGGAGAGCACAGTGGCGGCCGCTGCCACCAGCACGATTGCCAGACCAGGGAAGAAGGTCATCCACCAGGCAAGCTGGAGGTAGGTGCGTCCCGTGGCGAGCATGGTGCCCCATTCCGGGGCGGGTGGAGGGGAGCCGAGTCCGAGGAAGCTCAACGAAGCCGCCCAGAGTATGGCCTGCCCCAGCCCCAGTGTTGCCAGCACTGCGATGGGGCCAAGTGCGTTGGGCAGGATGTGGATCCGGAGGATGTGGAGGCGGCTGCGCCCGAGCACCGTGGCGGCCTCGACCATGGACGAGGTGAGCAGCGCGATGATCTGCGCCCGGATGACCCTGGCATAGCCGGGGGCCGTGGTCAGGCCCACCGCGATGACCGTCGTTGTCACACCGGGCCCGGCCAGGGCGATGAACACCAGGGCCAGCAACAGCCCGGGCAGGGCAAAGAGCACCTCCAGGATGCGCCCCACGCCAAAGTCCAGCCACCGCCCGCCAAAGCCGGCAATCGTGCCCAGCAGCAAGGCCAGGCCCAGGCCGATCGCGGTGGCCGCAGCCCCGATGAGCAGTGAGGGCCGGGCGCCGTGGATGATGCGCGAATAAATGTCGCGACCCGATTCGTCGGTGCCCAGCAGATGGCCGGGGCCCGGTGGGGAGAATGCTGCGGTGGGGTTGATGGCCAGCGGGTCAACCGGCGCCAGCAGATTCGGTGCGATCGCGGCAAGGACAAAAAAGAGCAGGACGGCCGCGGACGCAATCAGGGGCACGCGTGCGGCGAGCCGCCCCGCCAAGGCGGCGTCCCGCCGTCGTGCCTGGAATGTTTTGGGGGCCAACACAGGATCTCCCGCCGGCAGCCCGGTTTTGGCGGCGGTCATGGGGTGCCGATCCGCGGGTCGACGAGGCGTTCGGCAAGGTCGGAGAGCGCCATGATCACCACATAGGCGGCGGCCGAAACAAGGGCGACGCCGGTGACGAGGGGGATGTCGCGGATCGTTACGGCGGAGAGCAGTGCGCGGCCCAGGCCCGGGCGGGCAAAGATGGATTCCACCACGACCGCACCGGACAGCAGCGAGCCCAGCGCCCAGCCCGACAGTGCGATGCCGGGCAGAGCGGCGTGCCGCAGCGAGTGGCGCAACAGCACGCCGACCTCCGATTCGCCGCGGGCGCGGGCCGAAAGTGCGAACGGGGACCGCTGGGCCTGGTCCATGGTGTCGCGCATGACCTGGCCCAAAAATCCTGCCAGCGGCAATGCCAGCGTGATGACCGGCAGCACCAGGCCGGCTGGCGAATTGGTGCTCACCGGCGGGAGCCAGCCCAGCATGCTGGAAAAGACCATGATCAGCACGCTGGCAAGCCAAAAGTGCGGCACGGCAGCCGAGACGATTTCCAGCCCGGACGCCACCGCCGAACCCAGCACGCCGCTGCGGGTGGACAGGATCCCCAGACCCAGTGCCATGGCCCAGGCCACCAGCAATGCAAGCCCGGCCAGGATCAGAGTTGGCGGAAGCAGCTCGCCGAGCACGTCGGACACGGGGGTTTTCAGCGAATAGGAGGTGCCCAGGTCGCCCGTGGCCAGACGGCGCAGCTGGCCAAAGTACTGGATGACCAAGGGCTGGTCCAGGCCGTACTCGGCGCGGGCTGCGGCGAGTGCTTCGGCCGACGCCTGGGAGCCCGGGCCGCCCATGATCGCCTGCGCAGGGTCCCCGGGAATCATCCGGATGCCAAAGAAGATGGCCGTGGCAACCGCCCAGAGCACAAAGATGCCGCCGCCGATTTTGCCCAGCAACCAGCGTGCGGGCGCCCCTATCTTGCGGGGCGGCCGGACGGCGGCTGTGGATCTGCTCATGGTTGCGGGCGTGGCCTAGTTGGCCAGCCAGGTGTCGAAGAACAGCGGGGTTGCGACCGCGCTGGTGGCGCCTACGTTTTTCAGCTTCTCCGAGTACAGGAAGTGGTTTTGCTGGTCGTAGAGCGGCAGCAGGTAGTGGCCTTCAAGCACCAACTTTTGAGCCTGGGTGTAGAGGTCCTTGCGCTCGGCCTCGTCCTTGGTGGCTCCGGCGGCGTCGAGCAGCGCGTCAAGGTCCGGGTTCTTGACCTGGGACAGGTTGGCGAAATAGCCCGACGGGGCGGGAATCGTCGAATCGGAGTGGAACAGGATGGACAGCACGCTGGGGCCCACCTTCGTGTACGGGGCGGAAACCAGGTTGTAATCGTTCGTGGCCAGTTGCCCGTACCAGCTGGAAAGGTCCAGCAGGTTGATCTTGATCTCGATGCCTGATTCCTTGGCGGTCGCCTGCATCTGCTCGAAGATCGACTGCTCGGCCGGGATCGACTGGCTGGTGCTCACCGGGAAGGCGAGGGAGAGCCGGGTGCCGTCCTTGACCCGGTAACCGTCCGCGTCGCGTTCCTTCCAGCCTGCGTTGTCCAGGAGTTCGCCGGCCTTGGCCGGATCGTGGCTGAACAGTGATTTGTCGGAGTATGCCAGCGGCTCCGCGCTGGACAGCGGCGAGTAGGAGCGGGGTGCCGTGCCGAAGAACAAGGAGTCGATGCTCGCGTTGATGTTCACGGCGTGGATGAAGGCCTCACGGACCTTGGCATCGTTGAACGGCGCCTTGGAGGAATTCAGTTCAATCCGGTTTGAGGCGCCGGGGCGTGGGGCATCCAGGTGCTTGATGGTGGCGTTCTTGGCCGCTGCGGCAATGGCGTCCGGCTGGGCGTTGTCGATGACCTGCACCTCACCGGCCTGCAGAGCAGCAATGCGCGTTGCGGCTTCGGGGATGAAGCGCCATGTGATGCCGTCCAGGTAGGCGGGGCCGGCATGTGCGGCCGCCGGGTCGGGGTTCACATAATCGGCGTTGCGGACCAGGCTGACCGAGTCCTGCTTTTTCCAGGACTCGACCTTGAACGGGCCGGTGCCTACGGGTGCGGCACAGTTTTCAGCCTGCGTGCGCTTGAGCGCAGTGGGGGATTCGATCGCCACCCACGGCATGGAGAAGGACTCGAGCAGCGAGTTGTCCGGGGTCTTGAGTGACAGCTCCAGCGTGCTGGCATCGACGGCCTGCATGGACGCGATCTTGCCCAGGGCCAGATAGCCGGTGGAGGAGGCGGTTGCCGGGTCCAGCAGGTGCTCAAAGTTGGCCTTGACCGCCTCGGCGTCCAGGGCGGTGCCGTCGGTGAAGGTGATCCCCTGGCGGATCGTCACGGTGCGGGTCAGCCCGTCGTCGGAGACGGTGGAGCCCTCAGCCAGCCAGGGAACCAGCGTGCCGGAGGCGTCCTTGGTGTACAGAGTTTCCAGGAATTGCGAGGCAACGAGCGCCTGCGGGTAGTTGCCGCCAACGTGTGGGTCCAGGCAGCTGGGTTCGGCGTCGCCCGATGCGTAGACCAGGGTTCCCCCGGTCACGGGGGCGCCGGCATCCGCGGAGGAGTCCGACGTCGTTGTGCCGGGTGTGCAGCCGGCGAGAACCAATGCGGCGGCCAGGGCCGTTGCCGCCGGAAATAGTTTGTTGGCCAAGGGGCGCGCGAGAGTCATGAACTTCTTCCTGAGAACCGGTGAAGCGGAGCGATGCGTGGGTGCCCGCCTGCCGTTCCCCGCGGCCTCGGCCGTGAGGCACGCCTCGGCGGGTACCGCCATCAACCATAGTCGTTGCGATGGGCGGCACCCATGGGCATGTGGGGCAGGTCATAGGTGTGCGGACATTTATGACCCCGGCGCCGGGTTTGAAGTACGACGGCGTGAGGTGCCTTGCGCGTGGCCGGCAGGCGAGTTCTGGCGGTCGTGCTTCAGGCCGGCAAGCGGTGGGTGTCCGGCGGCATCGACCGCCTCACCGAACCAGGTGAAGCGGCGCCTCGCCCCGGGACATCCGACCCAGCTGGGTGATCGTCAGTTCCGTCGCCAGGCGGATAAATTCGGCGGTGTTGCCCGCCATATGGGGTGTGATGAGGCAGCCGGGAGCATCCCACAAAGCGTGGCCGGAGGGCAGCGGTTCGGGGTCGGTGACATCCAGGGCGGCCCGCAGCCGGCCGGAACCCAGCTCGGTCACAAGCGCGTCGGTGTCAACCACGGGTCCGCGCCCAATGTTGACGAGCAGCGCCCCGTCCTTCATGCATGCCAGGAAGGCGGCATCCACCATGTGCGTCGTGGAGCCGTCATGGGGGAGCGTCACCACCACCACATCCGCCGTCGGTAGCAGACCCGGCAGTTCCTCCGGACCGTGGACCTGGCCGCCGTTGTCCAAGGTCCGCGCCCGGCTGGCCACGGGGATCAATACCGCAGGACGGAAGGGCTCCAACCGTGCGATGAGTTCCTTGCCAACACCGCCGTGTCCCAGCACGAGCACCACCGACCCGTGCAGGGAGGACGTCCAGAGAGGCGCCCACTCATGCCGGCCCTGTTGCCGTGCCGCGGCGGGCAGCTCCCGGAGCGCCGCGAGAATCAGTGCCATGCCCAGCTCGGCAGTGGAATCCTCCACGGCGCCGCGGGAATTGCTGAGCGTCACGCCGTCCGGCAGATGCTCAAGGATCCACTCGCTGCCGATTGACAGCAGGTGCACGTGGCGCAGGCCCGGAATGTCGGCCACCCGGGCGCGGCGGGCAAATTCGCGTGGCCGCTCGGTGACCAGGACGTCCGCGGTGGGCGCGTCGGCGGGGTCGTCGTTGATGTGCCAGACGATGGGCTCGATGCCTGGTCCGCTGATTTCTTCCGCGAATCGGGCCGTGGGGACGAGGACGCGCAGTGCCAAGGTTGTTCCATCCTGGGCCGGCCGTGAGGGCAGGCCCGCTGCTGTGGTCGTGACGCCAACACCTCGGTCTCGGGGGTGCACGACGGCGGGACCTCCCGCAGTCCTACTTGGCCGGTTTGCCGGTCTTGGTCTCAGTCCCGGACTCAGTCTCAGCCTCGTCCTCACCCGCGTCCTCCATGAGCCCCTCCATCCCGGTCTCAGTGACGTAATCGTCGGCCGCATCGGGCACAACAGCGGGTACCTGGCCGGCAACTGTCGCGCCGTCTTCCTGCGCAGCCGCGGAGGCCCGCGGGTTCTCTGCGTTGACGGCCAGCTGTGAACTGCGGTGGCGTCTGGCATCAGCCAGGCCGAACAAGCGTTGGGCCGCGTCCGCTTGGCCTTCTTTCTGCAGCAGCGCACCCGCTGCCATCAAGGCTTCGGCTGCCACGGCGTTCTCGCGGTAATCCAAGTACGCCCTGGCAGCTGGTTCTTCACTGATTTCGTTGATCCGTGCGCTGACGCGAGTGGCGTCGGCCAGGGAGTAACCATGTCCGAGCCGGTAGACCTCGTGGTACAGGAAGCCGTAGTTGTCTTCCCTGAAGTCCATCGATCCGTCCAGCCTGCTTTTCAATTCTGCTCGTTCGGCGGGCGAGAGATCGTCCACTTCGAGCCCCAACCGTTGGGCAAACTCACGCAGGTAGGTGGCGCTGGCCAGAGGCATTCCGCCCGTTTCAGGCCGGACGTCAGATGTTTCCGGGTGTTCCTGGCTGGCAGTGGAAAACAGGGCAAGGAATTTTTGGATCAGGGTGTTCATCGGGTCCTCCATTGGTTAAAGCTGCCCCTCAATCTTCCCAGCCCCAGGAGGCCTTGCTCCCGAACCGCGTGGTGATTCTCACCGCAGTGGCATGGTCAGCTGGCTCACGGAATCGGCACGAGGGCTGCGGGGTGTTCGCGGGCCGGATGGCTCCGCCATTGGACGATTTGTCCGGTGAGATTGCCGTCTTCGAACCGGGCCAGATTCCCCTTGCCCGCAAATTCTTCCACGGGCGGGTCCAGCGGAAGCAGGGACAGAGAATCCTTGGGCGTGGGATTGTCCGGGGTGCTGGTCACGTCAACGGAAGTGTCCCCGGAGGTGGAGTGGACGAGTACGTCCTCCGTAGCGGAATCTGCTGGTCCGGGTGTGGCTGCCGCGAGTGCCTGTGCCGTGGCCAGGAGTCGGTGCCGCCACAGGGTGTCTGCCGTTCAGCGGGTGGCTCTTCGTTGGCTGGCGGCGTCCGGTCTTTTGCTTACAGCGTGACGGGCTTAGCCGTGATTCACCGTTTTAGAAGTGCCTTCGTTTAAATTTGGGAGTTCTGGCAGCATGACATCCGGATCCTTTGTGATTCAGGCTCGATGCCGACGGTGAGTGCGGCGGCATACGCCTCGCCCGGCCGACGTGAGCCGCGAGGAGCCTCGGCGGCGAGGGTGGTTGACGGGGCTCTTGAGCGTCTGTCCAATGCGGCTGCCGCCAGACGGGCCGGGTGCGCGGTAATGGTAGAACAAAGGGTTTGATGTACGGCAGGCCTCCTACCTTGGTGGCCGCATCCGAGAGGTTGGGCCCTGCTCGACGCCACCCACGAACCGTTCCCGCTCGACTATGAGGTGCCCTCGGCTGAGCGGGATCTGGCCGTGAACACTGCGCCTCCGGCGCGCTGACCGCCCGCATGACTCGTGGAAGTTTCGGCGGGCTCGGCCCTGGCCTGAGTGGTGGTGAATTCATTGCCCGCATCGCTGCGGACTTCTCACCTGCCCTCTTTCTGGCTGGGCCAAGAAACGCGCAGATTCTTCTTGTCGAGCCATCTTCCGGCGCCGGGAGGGGTGTTGGACCATCATGTGCCCGCCAGCTGGCACTTCGGTGCACCCCAGTCCATATGCTTAGTGCTTTCATCCGGAAAGACCTTGCGGGAAGCATTCGGAGCTTGTTAGTATGTCAGGACAAACTAAGGAGATCACGTGCCACTTATTCGGATTGACATAAACGCAGGGCGCAGCCGCGGGGACCTGGAGCAAATCAGCCAAGCCATCCATGGCGCCGTCGTAGTTGAATATGGGATCCCCGAGAGGGACTGCTTTCACATACTCACCGAGCATCCTCATGGTCAAATTGTCGCCCAGGACGCAGGGCTTGGCTTTGAGCGCACCCCCGATATTGTGATGATCCAGATCTTCACGCAGGGTGGGCGCGACCAGAAGGCCAAGCAGTCCCTTTTCGCTGCCATTGCCGCGAAGCTCGCGGACGTTGGTGTGGCTGGGGAGGACGTATTCATTGGATATGTAGAAAATAGTGCGAACGACTGGTCGTTTGGGTTCGGGCGGGCCCAGTATGTTACGGGTGAACTCGCAGTTCCCCGCAAGTAATGCCTGCGGGAGCTCGGTCCCGTTCAGGAAGGCAGGCTTGCCTAAGATTGTTAATATGTCAGCACAATACTTTGACAGGACATGAAATGTGATGCAAAGTAGTGGATGTGGCCTCGCTCACGTGAGTTCCGGCCCAATCATCGAAGCTCACTGTCCCGTAATCGTTCACAAACAGAAAGGTCCGCGATCACCGTGACCCACGAACTGCTCACGATCGGGCGCATCAGCGTTGATATCTACCCAAACGACATCGGGGTGGATCTGGAGGACGTGGAGTCCTTTGGCAAGTACCTCGGCGGCTCACCGTCCAACGTGGCTGTCGCAGCCGCACGGCATGGCCGCCGGACCGGCGTGATTACCCGCACCGGCGATGACGCCTTCGGCATTTACCTGCACCGCGAACTGCGAAAGTTCGGGGTGGATGATTCATTGGTCACCGCGGTCAAGGAATGGCCTACCGCCGTGACTTTCTGTGCCATCAAGCCGCCGGATGATTTCCCACTCTACTTCTATGGACGGTTCCCCACGGCACCGGATCTGCAGATCCAGGCTGCAGAACTGGATTTGGACGCCATCCAGAACGCTGGCATTTTCTGGTCCACGGTCACAGGACTGTGCCAGGAACCCAGCCGCGAGGCCCACATCAAGGCTCACGAAGCCCGCGATCGGGACAAGCTGCGCATTGGCCAGTACACCATTTTGGACCTTGACTACCGGCCCATGTTCTGGGCTTCCGAAGAGGAAGCGCGGGCGCAGGTCGCCAGGATCTTGCCGCACGTCACCGTTGCCATTGGTAACGATAAGGAATGCGCCGTAGCGGTCGGTGAGGGAACTCCGGATGAACAGGCGGACCGCCTGCTGGCCGCCGGCGTCGAGATCGCAGTCGTCAAACTTGGTCCGGATGGTGTGATGGCGAAGACCCGCACTGAGCGTGTGGTGTCAGCACCCGTTCCTGTGGAGACCGTCAACGGCCTAGGTGCCGGTGATTCCTTCGGTGGGGCGTTCTGCCACGGACTGCTGTCCGGCTGGCCGCTTGCCCGGGTTCTTGACTACGCCAACGCGGCGGGTGCCATAGTGGCATCCCGGTTGTCTTGTGCCGATGCCATGCCGACGCCCGATGAGGTCACCTCGCTTCTCGCCGAACGGGGGCGCCTGGTCGCCGCCACTTTCATCCCCAAAGGGTTCACCACCGAAGGAGCCACCCTATGAGCATTAATCTCAGGACTGCCAGCGTCACGGTGGATGACGATCCGCGCCGATACGCCCAACTGAGCACCATCCGCTTGGAAGATCCGGACGCCGTCGCCCGAGCTGCCAACGCACGGCGCCGCCACCCCGGTCTCAAACCGGGCAGGCAGAACTTCATTGTCGCTGCCGACCACCCGGCCCGTGGCTCACTCGCCGTCGGCAGCGATCCGGTGGTAATGGCGGATCGCCGGCAGTTGCTTGACCGTCTGCAAATTGCCCTGGCCAACCCGGCCGTGGACGGCGTGCTCGCCTCCGCGGACATCATGGATGACCTGCTGCTGTTGGGCGCCCTCGAAGGCAAGCTGGTCTTCGGTTCAATGAACCGCGGGGGGCTCGCCGGCCTGGTCAACGAATTCGATGACCGTTTCACCGGCCACACCGCAGCAGCGCTTCAGGCACTGGGGGCCGACGGAGGCAAGATGTTGACCCGAATCTGCCTGGGCGACCCGGACACGGTGTCCCTGCTGGAAGCGACAGCCAAAGCCATTGACTCCCTCGCCGAGCGGAAACTGATCGCCATGGTGGAGCCCTTCCTGTCCGTCCGCGAAAACGGCAAAGTCCGCAACGACCTGTCCACGAACGCTGTCATCAAGTCCATCGCCATCGCACAGGGTCTGGGCTCCACAAGCGCCTACACCTGGATGAAGTTGCCCGTGGTGGCCGAGATGGAACGCGTCATGGCTGCCACCACCATGCCCACGGTGCTCCTCGGTGGGGACCCGGATGGCACCCAGGATGAAATCTTCGCCAGCTGGCAGGCAGCACTTGCGCTGCCCGGCGTCCAAGGCCTCACCGTAGGCCGGACCCTGCTGTACCCTGCCGACGGCGACGTTGCCGGGGCCGTGGCCACCGCCGCCACACTGCTCACCCACACCACAGAAGCATCGGAGTGACATTCCATGGGGAATAGAACCACAGCAGCAGGGACTCGCCGAATGACAGTGGCCCAGGCCGTCGTCGAGTACCTTTCCCGGCAGTACACGGTGGATTCCATCGGGGGCGTTGACTTCCGGGACAGGCTGATTCCAGGAACATTTGGCATCTTCGGCCACGGCAACGTGGCCGGTGTCGGGCAGGCGTTGAAGCAGTACCAAGCTGTGGACCCGTCCATCATGCCGTACTACCAGGGCCGCAACGAGCAGGCCCAGGCGCACCAGGCGGTCGGCTACGCCCGACACACCCGCCGCCGCCAGACGTTCGCCATCAGCACCTCGGTGGGCCCGGGATCCTCGAACCTTTTGACCGGTGCGGCGCTGGCCACCACTAATCGACTTCCCGTGCTCCTGCTGCCCAGCGACACCTTTGCCACCCGGGCAGCGGACCCGGTCCTGCAGCAGCTCGAGCAGCCCTACGCCTACGACATCACCGTCAATGACGCGTTCCGGCCGCTGTCCAAGTTCTTTGACCGCGTTTCCCGGCCGGAGCAGTTGTTCTCGGCGTTCCACCATGGTCTGCGGGTCCTGACGGATCCAGCCGAAACCGGTGCAGTAACCATCTCGCTGCCACAGGATGTCCAGGCCGAGGCCTTCGACGTGCCTGAGGAGTTCCTGGCCGAACGCGAATGGCGCATCCGCCGCCCCGACGCCGACGACGGGGACATCCGCCGCGCCGCCGAGGCCATCCGTGCCGCGAAGCGCCCGCTGATCATCGCCGGCGGCGGCGTGCTCTACGCCTACGCCAACGAGGAACTCGCAGCCTTCGCTGAGCTGACGGGCATCCCGGTGGGCAACACGCAGGCCGGCGTCGGCGTCCTTCCATGGGACCATCAATTCTCCCTTGGTGCCATCGGGTCCACAGGAACGACGGCGGCCAACGCCATCGCGGCGGACGCGGACCTGATCATTGGCATTGGCACCCGCTACGAGGACTTCACGACCGGCTCCCGCACCGCGTTCCAGAACCCGGATGTGAAGTTCATAAACATCAACGTGGCCCCAATCGATGCCTACAAGCACGGCTCCGCGCTGCCCATCGTCGCCGATGCCCGCAAAGCCCTGATCAAGCTGAACCAGGCGATGGGCGGCTACCGCGTCGGTGCGGACCTCGAAGCGAAGATCGCAGCTGAGAAGAACCGTTGGGACGCCACGGTGGATGAAGCCTTTGACACCCGTTTCACCCCGCTGCCTGCCCAAAACGAGATCATTGGTGCCACCAGCAGGGCCATGGACCCGCAGGACGTGGTCATCTGTGCCGCAGGCTCCCTGCCGGGGGACCTGCATAAGATGTGGCGTGTTCGCGACCCGTTCGGCTACCACGTGGAATACGCGTACTCCTGCATGGGCTACGAAATCCCCGGCGGGCTGGGCGTCAAACGCGCGGCTCTGGCTGAGGCTGCACGCGGCGGCGAGCAGCGCGACGTGGTGGTCATGGTGGGGGACGGCTCCTACCTGATGATGCACACCGAACTGGTCACCGCTGTCGCCGAACGCATCAAGCTGATCGTCGTGCTGATCCAGAACCACGGCTACGCCTCCATCGGCTCTCTCTCCGAGTCACTCGGCTCGCAGCGTTTCGGCACCCAGTACCGGGCGCTGAACGAGGAGCAGCACAGCTTCGACGAAGGCGAAACCCTCCCGGTCGACCTCGCCCTGAACGCCGAAAGCCTCGGTGTGAAGGTGATCCGGATCGAACCGGGGGAGAAGGTCATCGCCGAACTCGAGCAGGCCGTCAGGGACGCCAAGGCCGCGCCCGAACGCAGCGGGCCCATCCTGATCCACGTTGAATCCGACCCTCTGCTGGACGCTCCGAGCTCCGAGTCCTGGTGGGACGTCCCCGTCTCCCAAGTCTCCGACCTCGACTCCACGCAGCAGGCCTTCAAAACCTACAGCGACCACAAGAACCGCCAGCGCAAACTGCTCGGCTGAGCCTCCATCAGCCCCAGCCCACAAACACCCACATACCAAGGAAGTCCAACACCATGTCAACGAAGACCACCACAACAACGATCAACCACTTCATCAACGGTGCCGAAACCGCAGGCGTTGGTACACGCTCGCAGCCCGTCTACAACCCGGCCACCGGCGCCGTTTCCGCGGAGCTCCGGCTGGCCAACCAGACAGATCTGGATTCCACCGTCACCGCCGCCCGCGCCGCAGCCGATTCCTGGGGCAATTTTTCCCTGGCGAAGCGCACCGGCGTGCTGTTCAAATTCCGTGAGCTCGTCGCCGCCCACGTAGACGAGCTCGCCCAACTGATCACCGCTGAGCACGGCAAGGTGCTCTCCGACGCCAAGGGCGAGATCGGCCGCGGCCTGGAAGTCATCGAGTTTGCCTGCGGCATTCCGACCCTTCTCAAGGGCGACTACTCGGATCAGGTATCCACCGGCATCGACGTATTCTCTTTTCGGGAGCCGCTCGGCGTCGTTGCGGGCATCACTCCGTTCAACTTCCCGGTCATGGTGCCGCTGTGGATGGCTCCGATGGCCATCGCCACCGGCAACGCGTTCATCCTCAAGCCATCCGAGCGTGACCCCTCCGCCTCGATGCTGCTGGCGAAACTGTGGAAGCAGGCCGGTTTGCCCGACGGCGTCTTCCAGGTTCTGCACGGCGACAAGGAAACCGTCGAAGGCCTCCTCACGCACCCGGACGTGGACGGCATCTCCTTCGTCGGATCCACCCCGATCGCCAAGTACGTCCACGAAACCGCCACCAAGCACGGCAAACGGGTCCAGGCCCTGGGCGGCGCGAAGAACCACGCCATCATCATGCCCGACGCCGACCTCGACAACGCCGCGGATCACCTCTCCGCAGCCGCCTTCGGCTCCGCCGGAGAACGCTGCATGGCCATCTCCGTCGCCGTGGCCGTGGGCGAGGCCGCCGACCTGCTCGTCACAAAAGTCCAGGAACGTGCTCTGGCCGTGAAGGTCAACAACGGTACCGAACCCGATTCCGAAATGGGCCCCGTCATCACCCCGGCATCCAAGGAGCGCATCGTTCGGATCGTCACCGAAGCAGAAGCCGCAGGAGCTGCCATGGTGGTGGACGGTCGCGATCTGGTGGTCCCTGGCCACGAGGACGGCTTCTGGGTGGGTCCCACAGTTATCGACCACGTCAAAGCCGAAATGACCGCCTACACCGAGGAAATCTTCGGACCGGTCCTCGTGGTGGTCCGCGTTGAGGACCTGGATGCCGGCATCGCCCTGATCAACGCCAACCCCTACGGCAACGGGACCGCCATTTTCACCTCGTCCGGCGCGAGCGCCCGCAAGTTCCAGCGCTCCGTGGACGTGGGCATGATCGGCATCAACGTGCCGCTGCCCGTGCCGGTGGCCTTCCACTCCTTCGGCGGCTGGAAGGCATCACTGTTCGGCGACAAGCACATCTACGGCCCCGAGGGCGTGTCCTTCTACACACGTGGCAAAGTAGTGACGTCCCGCTGGCCGGAGCCCGCTCACGCGTCGGGTGCCTCCTACAACTTCCCGTCCAACTAGTTCCCACCCCAAGAAGAAAGACAACGCTGTCATGCCTAAGAATAAACTGATCATCGGCACCGCTCCGGACTCCTGGGGCGTCTGGTTCCCGGATGACCCGAAGCAGACCCCGTGGGAGCGGTTCCTCGACGAAGTGGCCGAGTCCGGCTACAAGTGGATCGAACTGGGACCCTATGGCTACCTGCCCACGGACCCCACCCGGCTGGCCGAGGAACTCAAGCAGCGTGACCTGAAAATTACCGCAGGAACGGTTTTCACCGCGTTCCACCGCGGACTGGACCAGTGGGCAACCGCCTGGGAACCGGCACGGAAGGTCGCCGAGCTCACAGCGGCCATGGGCGGCGAGCACATCGTGGTCATCCCGGCCATGTGGCGCGATGACGTGACCGGCGAAGCTGTGGAAAGCGGGCAGCTCACGGAAAAGGCCTGGAGCGACCTCTTTACCGGCCACAACCGCTTGGGCAAGGTCCTGCTGGAGGACTTCGGCCTGAGCCAGCAGTTCCACTCCCACGCAGATTCCCATGTGGGTGCGCAGGCGGACATCGAGCACCTCCTCGCGGCCACGGATCCAAAGTACTTGAATCTGTGCCTGGACACCGGCCACGCCGAATACTGCGGCGCATCCAGCCTGGAACTCATCAAGAATCACCCAGACCGCATCGGGTACCTGCACCTGAAACAAATCAACCCGGAGATACTGAAAAAGGTCAACGAGGAAGGCATGACCTGGGCAGCGGCCAATCTGGCAGGCGTCATGACGGAACCGCCGAACGGCCTTCCTGACCTGCGCGCCGTCATCGAAGCCGTTGAAGCCCTCAACCGGCCCATCTTCGGCATCGTGGAACAGGACATGTACCCGGTGGCCTTCGACGCCCCCATGCCCATCGCCAAGCGCACCCGCAACTACCTGCTGTCGTGCGGCTCCCGCACCACTGTCAGCTAGCTTTACTGATACCCAAAGGACAAGAACAATGACTGACATTCTCCGCGTTGCCGTCATCGGCGCAGGCCGCATGGGCGCCGACCACATCAAGAGGCTCAGCACCCGCATCCACGGAGCCGAGGTTGCCGCCGTCGTCGACGTCGACCTTGCCCCGGGCGCAGTCCGCCATCGAAGGGATCGACGGCGCCGTGGCCCTCACCAGCGCCGAGGAAGCCCTCAACAACGGCGATGTCAATGCCGTCCTGATTGCCACCCCCGGGTTCCTGCACGAGGAAATCCTCTACCAGGCGCTCGAGAAAGACTTCCCGATCCTCTGCGAAAAGCCGCTCACTCCGGATGCCGAGAGTGCTTGGAAGGTTGTGCAGTCAGAGACGACACTGGGCCACAAGCGTATCCAGGTGGGCTTCATGCGCCGCTTCGACGCCGAGTACGCAGCCTTGGGCTCCATGATCCGTGACCACGAACTCGGCGAGCTGCTCATGCTGCACCACCAGCACCGCAACCCGAGCACCCCCGAAGGCTTCACCAACGAGATGCTCATCAACGACTCCGTGGTGCACGAATTTGATGCCATCCGCTTCTTCACCGGCGAGGAAATCACCTCGGTGCAGGTCCGTCTGGGCAAGGCGACGAAGAACGCCCCGTCCGGACAGCACGATCCCCAGCATGTCCTGCTCGGAACCGAATCCGGCGTCCTGGCCGATGTCGAGATCTACGTCAACGCCAAATTTGGCTACCAGGTGGCCACGCAGGCGTCCTTCGAAGACGGCATCGTGAGCATCGGCGGCGACGCCGGCCCGTACATCCAATCCGCAGGGCGCTGGGGCGGCAACATCACGCCCGGCTTCGAGGACCGCTTCGGTGTGGCGTACGACGTCGAGGTCCAGTCTTGGGTTGACGCAGCCCGCCGTGGCGAAATTGGCGGGCCCACCGCCTGGGACGGTTACGCCACTGCAGCCTGCTGTGAGGCCGGAGTCGAGGCCCAGAAGTCCGGCGAAAAGGTCGCCGTCCGGCTCAACACCAAGCCGGACCTGTACAACTAGCAGCCACAGGAGGCGGCCTGCCGGCAGTAGGCCGGCAGGTCGCCTTCTTTGCACGCACCATCAACGTTTTCCACACCACAAAGGAGTGACCATGAAAATCGCATTGGACCCCACCCCGTTCCACCACAGCCACAACGTGCTGGAATTTCCGCGCGTGGCCGCCGACCTCGGTTACAAGTACCTGCAGCTGACCCCGCACGCAGATGTCATCCCGTTTTACAACCACCCCAAGGCCGACGATGAACTTGTGGGCCAGCTCAACAAAGCCTGTAGGGACGCCGGGATCGAGATTGCCTCCGTCCTCCCCGTGCTCCGCTGGTCTGGGCCGGACGAGGACGCCCGCGAGGCGGCCGTTCGGTACTGGAAGCGCGCCATCCAGATTGCCGTGGACCTGGGCGTAAGCACCATGAACTCCGAATTCAGCGGCCGCCCGGAAAAGGTCGAAGAGTCGGAGCGGGCCTTCTACCGCTCCATGGAAGAGCTGCTGCCCATCCTGGAACGAGAAGGCATCGACCTGCTGATCGATCCCCACCCGGACGACTTCGTTGAAGAAGGTCTCGCTGCCATCCGTGTCATCCGGGGGCTGAACTCAAAAAACGTGGGCCTGGTCTATGTGGCCTCGCACAGCTTTCACATGAAAAACGCGCCCCTGGACATCATGAGGGCAGCGGGCGACAAGCTCCGCCTGGTCCACGTCTCCGACACCATGGACCACCACGCCTCGCATGGCCTGCGATACATTACCAACCCGCCCGGCAACCCGGTCCGCGTCCACCAGCACCTCAAGATTGGCGACGGCGACGTCAACTGGGAGGAGTTCTTTGGCGGCTTGCAGGAAATCGGGTTTCTGGACCGTGAGGATTCAGTGATGGTATCGACCGTTTTCGCGGAGGATGATGACGCCGAGGACGTCTCCCGGTACCAGCTGGACACTATGAAGCAGTACGTGCAGAAGGCCAGCGCATGACGGCAGAGCTGCAGAGCGACATCGCCGGCAAACCCCCGATTAACCACAAGAGGGCCCTGCGGACCGTCACGATCATTTCAACGTTCGGCGGGCTGCTTTTTGGTTATGACACCGGCGTCATCAACGGCGCGCTGCCGTACATGCAGGAAGACCTGGGCCTCACGCCCTTGACCGAAGGGCTGGTAACGTCCACACTGCTCTTCGGCGCCGCCTTCGGCGCCCTGTTTGGCGGCCGCCTCGCAGACAGGAACGGCCGCCGCAAGATGATCATGGTCCTGGCCGTCATCTTTTTCGTGGGGACGCTGGCCTGCACCTTTGCGCCGAACACCGAAGTGATGATCGCAGCCCGGTTTGTGCTGGGACTCGCCGTGGGCGGCGCCTCGGTGACCGTGCCCGTGTACCTCGCCGAGGTTTCACCCAGCGCCCGCCGCGGCCGGATCGTCACGCAAAATGAACTGATGATCGTCACCGGACAGCTGCTGGCCTTCATCTTCAACGCCTACCTGGGCAACACCTTCGGCGAAGCAGGCGGAATCTGGCGCTGGATGCTGGTCATTGCCACCATCCCTGCCATAGCACTGTGGATCGGCATGAACTTCATGCCCGAAAGCCCGCGCTGGCTGGCCTCCATGGGCGCCTTTGGCGAAACTCTCAGCGTTCTGCGGCGGATTCGTTCCCAAGAGGATGCCCGGACGGAATTCGAAGAAGTCAAGGCCATGGCCGTGGAGGACTACAAGTCCAAGATGGGCTCCTGGAAGGACCTTGGAATTCCCTGGCTCCGGCGGATCTTCATGGTGGGGATCGGCCTGGCCGTCATTCAACAAATCACCGGCGTCAACTCGATTATGTACTACGGAACCCAGATTCTGTCCGAGTCCGGTTTTGGCCGCGAGGCCGCACTGACAGCCAACATCGCCAATGGCGTCATTTCGGTGCTGGCCACGTTCGCAGGGATTTGGCTCCTGGGCAAGGTGGGCCGGCGCCGGATGCTCATTACCGGCCAAATCGGCACCACCACCGCCCTGGTGCTGATCGGGCTCTTCTCACTGATCCTGCCCGAAGGAATAAGTCGCGGTTTCGTGATCCTGACCTTGACAGTGACTTTCCTTGCCTTCCAGCAGGGTGCGATCTCTCCCGTCACCTGGCTGATGCTCTCAGAGATCTTCCCGCTGAAGATCCGCGGCCTCGGAATGGGGGCATCCGTGTTCATCCTGTGGATCGTGAACTTCCTTGTGGGCTTCGGTTTCCCTCAGCTCATGGCAGCGATTGGCCTGTCCAACACGTTCTTTGTCTTTTCTGCGCTGGGCGTAGGAGCCATCGTCTTTGCCTCCAAATACATCCCTGAAACCAAGGGCAAGAGCCTGGAAGACCTGGAGAACCACTTCAAGACCATTGCGGGCGCCAAGGCTTAGCTTGACCGCCCCACCCTGAAAATGCTGCAAGCGCGCAAAGGCCCCTCCGGTATTGAACCAAAGGGGCCTTTGCGCGTCCTGATGCGAGTCAACACCGCCAGTCGTGGCGGACAGCTGTCAGCCCCGTTATGCGCATCCACGGCGGGCGCCCCCGCCCCGGCTTGGGACGTCACAAACGTCCAATTCAAGTAACAACATCCTAATGTCAGGACAAACTATTGACATTAGTGAGATGAGTCACCATGATCGACATAGACAGTCTTCCGGAGGTCGCAATGCAGCGGCCCGGAACCTGCGATCAAAGGAGATTATGGTGTCGAATTTTTCCTGGCGTAAAGCGGCCCTCGTGGCAGTAGTGGTTCCACTACTGGCAGTGAGTGCTTGTTCAAGCGGCGGTCGGGCCGCCGATACGGAAAACTCCGGAGGTGGCGGCAAAGTCGCCTCCACCGACCGGATCAAGATCGCACTTATTACCCACGCGGCCCCCGGCGACACCTTCTGGGACATTGTCCGCAAGGGCGCCGAGGAAGCCGCGGCAAAGGACAACGTTGAGCTTCTCTACACCTCTGACCCGGAAGGTGGCCGACAGGCTCAGTTGATAGACCAGGCCGTGGATCAGAAAGTCGATGGTATTGCCGTCACCCTTGCAAAGCCAGAGGCGCTCAAGGATGCGTTGAAGAAGGCGACCGCTGCAGGAATCCCGGTTGTCAGCCTCAACGCCGGCGAGTCAGTGTCGGCACAGCTTGGTGCCTTTACGCACTTTGGTTCCAATGAGAAACTGGCCGGCGCAGCTGCGGGCGACAAGCTCAAGAGCGAAGGCGTGGTTCACCCGATCTGTGTCATTCAGGAGCAGGGGCACGTAGGCCTGGAAGCCCGGTGTGCCGGTGTCAAGGAGAAGCTGCCAGCGACTGAAATCCTGTACGTCACCGGAACGGACATGACCCAGGTTTCTTCCACTGTCACTGCGAAGCTGCAGGCCGCCGCGGACGCAGATGCCATCATCGGTCTCGGCGCTCCGTTTACCCTGACCATCTTAAAGGCAGTCAGCACCGCCGGCAGCGACGTCAAGGTGGCCTCGTTCGACATGAATGCCGAACTGGCCCAGAAAATCGCCGACGGCGAGATCCTCTTCACCGTGGACCAACAGCCCTGGCTCCAGGGCTATGGAGCCATCGATGCCATCTGGCAGAACAAGCGCGGCGGCTTCAAAATTGGCGGCGGGCAACCGGTACTGACCGGGCCCACCATCGTGGACAAGGAAGCAGCAGGCGCAGCCCTTGAGTTCGCCAAGCAGGGCGTCCGCTAACAACCTGTCAGCCGGTCCGGGGTGACCCGGGCCGGCACCGAAGGAGAATATCATGACTCAAACCTTGACCAGACCGCCCGCCGTGGATGAGCGGGTCGGCCAACGCAACCCCTTTCAGAAGCTCCTGGGACGTCCCGAAGTCGGCGCCCTTGTTGGTGCCGTTGTTTTGTTTATCTTTTTCGCATCCGTCTCCGAGACCTTTATTCAACCCAGCGCTTTTGCCACGGTCCTCTATGGCAGTTCCACGATCGGCATCATGGCCGTTGGGGTCTCGTTGTTGATGATCGGCGGAGAGTTTGACCTTTCCACCGGTGTCGCGGTGATCACCTCGGCGCTCACAGCATCGTTGTTCAGCTGGTACTTCAGTACCAATGTCTGGGTAGGTGTGATCTTGGCACTGGTGGTTTCCCTGACAGTTGGCCTGATCAACGGCTGGATCTTGATCAAGACCAAGCTGCCGAGCTTTATCGTCACCCTGGCTACCTTCCTGATGCTGACGGGACTCAACCTCGGCCTGACCCGCATGATCGGCGGCTCCGTGTCCTCTCCCTCAATCTCAAGCATGGACGGCTTTGACTCCGCCCGGGCCGTATTCGCCTCCGCCGTCTCCATCGGCGGCGTGGAAGTGAAGATCACGGTATTCATTTGGATCGTCCTGGTCGCCGTGGCGTCATGGATCCTGCTCCGCACCAAAGTGGGCAACTGGATATTTGCTGTCGGCGGGGACGCGAACGCCGCCCGTGCCGTGGGGGTGCCCGTGACGAAAACCAAGATCGGGCTGTTCATGGCTGTTGGGTTCTGCGGTTGGATCCTGGGGATGCACAACCTCTTCGCGTTCGACGCGGTCCAGTCGGGGGAGGGCGTGGGCAACGAGTTCCTCTACATAATCGCCGCAGTGATCGGCGGATGCCTCCTCACTGGCGGCTACGGCTCGGCCGTGGGCGGCGCCATCGGCGCTTTCATCTTCGGCATGGCCAACAAGGGCATCGTGTATGCGGAATGGAACCCGGACTGGTTCAAGTTCTTCCTGGGTTTGATGCTGCTGCTGGCCACCATCGTCAACCTCATTGTCAAGCGCCGCGCAGAGCTCAAGTAAGGGGCCGGTTCATGAATGCCAAGGAAATCGACCAGCAAACGCTGCTCATCAACGAGACGGATCCGTTGACCCACACACCCGTACACCTGCTCTCTCTGGAGGGGGTGGGCAAGCACTACGGCAACATCATCGCGTTGAGCGATGTCACGATGGCTGTGGACAACGGCCGCGTAACCTGTGTCCTGGGTGACAACGGCGCGGGCAAGTCCACGTTGATCAAGATCATTGCGGGCCTGCACCAGCACGACGCCGGTGTCTTGAACATCATGGGGAAGGAACGGAAATTCCGTTCCCCTCGTGACGCCCTCGACGCCGGGATCGCGACGGTCTACCAGGACCTCGCCGTCGTCCAGCTGATGCCGATCTGGCGGAACTTCTTCCTCGGTTCCGAGCTGACTTCGGGCTTTGGCCCGTTCAAGAGCCTGGACGTCCAAAAGATGAAGGACATTACCAAGAACGAACTCGCCGAGATGGGCATCGACCTCCGTGACGTGGAGCAGCCCATCGGCCAGCTCTCCGGCGGTGAACGTCAGTGTGTCGCGATCGCCCGCGCTGTGTACTTCGGTGCCAAGGTTTTGATCTTGGACGAGCCCACGGCGGCCTTGGGTGTCAAGCAGTCCGGCGTGGTGCTGCGGTACATTCTTCAGGCCCGAGACCGCGGACTGGGCGTCATCTTCATCACGCACAATCCGCACCATGCCTTCCCTGTCGGTGACCGCTTCCTGTTGCTCAAGCGCGGCAAATCGATTGGTTACTACGACAAAAAGGACATCACCCTTGACGAGCTCACCGCCCAGATGGCCGGGGGCGCCGAACTGGCTGAATTGGCGCACGAACTCGAACAGCTCGGCGGTCACAGCGATGTGGTGAAGGTGGTCAAGGCAGAAGTGACAGAGGTGGACGAGGTGCCACGCGAGAACGCCCCACGGCACGTCTAGCAGCCTGCAGCCCCACTACGAAAGGAACACCATGCCGATCCGGGTAGGCGTCATCGGCGCCGGAATCATGGGCGAGGACCACATCAGGAACCTCTCCACCACCATTGGGGGCGCCGAGGTCACCTTCGTGGCAGACCTCGATACCGCCCGCGCCACCGCAGCAGCTCCGCCCTCCGCCCGCATCACCACCGACCCGTCGGAGTTGATCAACTCCAGCGAGGTGGACGCCGTCGTGGTTGCCTCGCACGACTCCACCCACGCCGGACTGGTGCTGGAGTGCTTCGATGCGATGACTCCGGTGCTGTGCGAAAAGCCGTTGGCGCCCACGGTCCTGGAATGTATGGAGGTGGTGGAGGCGGACGCAGACATTGTTGCGGCTACCGGTGCCTCCCTGCTTTCACTGGGCTTTATGCGGCGTTTTGACCCGGGCTACGTGGCTCTGCGGCAATCGGTGCAGGAGCGGGCGCAAGGCGAGCCTCTGGTGGTCCACTGCATCAGCCGAAATGCCAATGCCGGGCCGGGCGCCACGGCTGAATCCGCCATCACGAATTCGGCCATTCACGAGCTGGACATCATTCCCTGGCTGCTGGGCTCACCCGTCGCGGAGGTATCGTGGCAGGCTGGACGAAGCTCGCGCCAGGCGGACGGCGAACTCCGGGATCCCTCGTTCATGACGCTGCGTACGGTCGACGGCACCCTGACCACGCTGGAGTTGTTCTTGAACGCCCGGTACGGCTACACCACGGGATGCGAGGTTGTCTCTGAACGTGGCACCACCAGGCTGAACGATGCCGCGCTGCTGAGCATCCAGCAGGAGGGGAGCAGCCGGAGGGCAATCCCCGCAGACTGGCGCCCGCGCTTTGCCGACGCGTACCGGCTGCAACTACAGGCCTGGATTTCAGCCCTGGCCGAGGGAGATCAACCACCGCTGGCTGGTGCGCAGGACGGCCTCAAAGCCTCGTTGGTGGCACAAGCCATGATCGCATCACTGCGCAGTGACGGCGCCTCCACGAAAGTGAGCTGCTTGTGAGCATCTCCGCCCTGCCGGTCTCCCGCATACCCGGTTCCCGTGATGCCCCAGTGCTGCGCTGGGGGATCATGGGACCCGGTTGGATCGCCGAACAGTTCACCCAATCCGTCCAGGCGCACACGGAGCAGGTGATTGCCGCCGTCGCATCTCGCTCCCTAAAGCGGGCCGAGGCTTTCGCGGACGCTTTCCGCGTGCCCGAAGCCTACGGCAGCTATGCGGAGCTGGCCGCCGCCTCGGACATTGACATCATCTACATCTGTACGCCGCACAACTTTCACCACCAGGGCGCGGTACTCGCCCTCGACGCCGGAAAGCACGTCCTGATCGAAAAACCGATCGGACTGAACGCAATACAGGCCCGCGACATTGCCAAGCGTGCAGAAGCCGCCGGCATGTTTGCTGCCGAGGCAATGTGGACGTTCTTCCTGCCGAAGTTCGACGTGATCCGGCAGATTCTCCACGCCGGGACACTGGGCACAATCACCACGGTGTTAGCCGAATATGGCGAACATTTCGACCCCGGGCACCGAATATTCGAACCGGAGCTGGCCCGCGGCCCCCTGCTTGACCTGGGCACCTACCCGCTGGCCCTGATCACCGAGATCCTCGGCCTGCCAGAACAGCTGCACGCCATAGGCCAGACCCACGAATCCGGAGTCAATGCCCAGCTGTCCGCTGTCATGGCGTTCGGCGGTGGCGCCCACGCCGTGATCAACACCCATGTGCACAACTTCACGCCCACGACCGCCACGATCGTCGGTTCCGAAGCCACGCTAACCATTGACGGCCCGTTCAACATGCCCGGCGGCTTCGAGGTCCGTTTCCCGGACGGCACCCGCCTGCACCATGACGAACCAGCCGGCAGCCATTTCGAAGGGCTGCACTACGAAGCGGCGGCGGTGGCCCGCGCCGTCGCCGCCGGAGACCCGCAAACCATTCAACGGACACTGTCCGCTTCCATTCGCACCATGGAAGCGGCCGACGAGATCCGCCGTCAGCTGGGCGTGGTGTTTCCCGGAGAATCCGGCCTGACCAGCCACGACGCAGCCTGGCGCTGATTCCCTGTTTGCTATCACTATCGAAAGGATGGGCCCACATGGCCTACATCAAACTGCATTCCGCTGACATTTCCGCGGCCGTGAAGGTAGGGCTCATTGGTGCCGGATGGATGGGTGCATTCCACGCCGAAAGCATCGCCCGCCGAATCCCCGGCGCGATCCTGGCTGCCGTCGCCGACCCCAATGTGGGGGCTGCGGAGGCGCTTGCGACGTCGCTCGGCATTGGCAAGGTCACGGCCAGCGCGGATGACATCCTGGCTGACCCCGAGATCGACGCCGTGGTGATCGCCAGCCCCGCGCGCTTCCATTCGAGCCTAATTACCCAGGCCGCTGCGGCCGGAAAGCATGTCTTTTGTGAGAAGCCGGCCGGCCAGGGCCTTGAGGAGCTCGACGCCGCCCTGGTCGCGGTGGAGGACGCCGGCATACACTTCCAGATTGGCTTCAACCGTCGATACGCTGTTGACTTCCAAGCCGCCAAGAAAGACCTTGCCGTGGGAATCGTCGGGCAACCGCAGCTCCTGCGCTCGCTTACGCGCGACCCTGGGGACGGAAACATCCCGAATGCGGGGAAGGTCCCGTCCTGGACCATCTTCCTGGAGACCCTCATCCACGATTTCGACACCTTGAACTGGTTCAACGAAGGCTCCGAGCCGGTTGAGGTCCATGCCGTGGCCGATGCCCTCGTGGAGCCCGAATTGCGTGATCGAGGCTTCCTGGACACCGCAGTGGTGACCGTGCGCTATAGCAACGGTGCCATAGCGGTGGCGGAAGCAAGCTTTAGTGCACTCTATGGGTACGACATCCGCGGAGAAGTCTTTGGTTCCAAAGGCATGGTCCAGGCCGGCCGCGCTACAGAAACGGCAGCGCGGAGATTTACCGCTGGAGGGATGTCCGCCGACACCCCGCGGCTCAACGTAGAACTGTTCCACCAGGCGTACACGGATGAACTCGCCGATTTCGCCGCACAGGTGCGTGCAAAGCGGGACGGCACCGCGCCGCCGTCGGGACCGTTCACCCTTACTCCCGGGGCCGAGGACGCCCGCCGTGCGCTGGCTATGGCGCTGGCATGCATAGAATCCGTCAAGCAGGGCGGTCCTGTAGCTGTTCCACCGCTCGACAAGGCCGGTGTCTGATGCGGCTGGCAGTTTGCGCGGAGATGGTATTCCTGAACTTGTCATTCACCGAACGGGTCCGGCGGATCCACGACGCCGGATTCGACGTCGAGATGTGGGATTCCCGCACCAAAGACCTGAAGGCGCTCAAGGCCACAGGCGCGGTTTTCTCTTCCATGACCGGGTACACCTCCGGGAGTCTTGTTGATGCTGACACTGCCGATGACGTTGTGCGGACGGCCGAGTCACTGATCCCTGCGGCCCTGGAGCTCGGCGTCAGCCGAATGGTCGTGCATTCCGCGGAGCTCATCGACGGCCGGGCGGCCCATCCCCTTTACCGTTCCACGGGCCGCATGTGGAGCACGGGTGTGCGCACGCTGGAACGGCTCGGTGCGCTGGGTGAGAAGCACAGTGTGATCTTCTGCCTGGAGAATCTCAACACCATCCTTGACCACCCCGGCATCCCGCTGGCGCGGGCCAAGGACACGCTGGCGCTCGTCGAGGCGGCCGGGCACCCGAATGTGAAGCTCATGCTGGACCTGTACCACGCACAGCTGGGGGAGGGCAACCTCATCGAGCTGTTGCGGACCGCACTGGCGCACATTGCTGAAGTCCAGGTGGCGGATGTGCCCGGCCGCTGCGAACCCGGCACCGGGGAAATCAATTACGCAGCCGTGGCCAAGGCACTTGCGGACGCGGGCTACGAGGGAACCGTGGGCATGGAGGCCTGGGCAAGCGACGGCTCCGAAGCCGCACTGGATGCCTTCCGTGCGGCGTTCACGCTGCAGGATGCCGATTCGATTGCATTGAAGGGAACGCCATGAAGGACGTCATTCTCGGGCTGGTGGGAGTGGGGCGCATCGGCGTGATGCACGCCCACAACATCTCTGCACTTAACAGAATTCTCAATCCCCGGGGCATCAACGTGCGGCTTCGGCTCACCGACGTCGCGCAGGATCATGCGCGGAGCATCGCGGCCGGCCTGGGCGCAGAGTTCCTGCCCTCAGTGGAAATCCTCATTGCCTCCGGCCTGGACGGGCTGGTAGTCGCCACGGGGACCGGAACCCATCCCGAGCTGATCAGGGCGGGCGTGGACGCCGGAATTCCGGTCTTCTGCGAAAAGCCCGTGGCCATGAACGTGGCGGACGCACTGCCGGTGCTGGACTACATTCGCGACAACAACGGCGTGGTGCAGATCGGCCACCAGCGCCGCTTTGACCGCGGCTACCTTGAGGCGAAGCGTGCCTACGAGGCGGGCGAGCTGGGTTGGATCCACTCCTTGCGCGCCGTAACGTGCGATATGGCGCCGCCCCCTGTGGCATTCCTCGCAGGCTCCGGCGGACTGTTCCGCGACTGCTCCGTCCACGACTTCGACATTCTGCGTTGGCTGACCGGCCGCGAGATCGTCGAGGTTTATGCAAGGGGCTCCAACAACGGAGACCCGGCCATCGGGGCAGTGGGCGACGTGGACACGGCGTTGGCTCTTGTCACGTTCGACGACGGCACACTCGGCACCGTTTCAGCCACCCGATACAACGGGGCCGGCCACGACGTCCGTCTGGAAATTCAGGGTTCCAGCCGCTCCCTGATGGTGGGCCTGGACGAGAAGTCGGCCCTGGCCTCGGCCGAGGCCAGGGTCACATTCCCCTCCGGGGAACCGCACCAGAATTTTGCCGAGCGGTTCGACGCGGCCTACCGGTCAGAGATGGCCGCGTTCGTGGAACTGATCCTGGGCGAGCGCGAAAACCCGTGCACGCCCGAGGACGCCGTGGCTGCTTCCCGAGTGGCTGACGCCGCCCAGGAATCGCTGGCCACGGGCGTCCCGGTCAAGATAGTGCTGGCCACGGCGGCCAAGGCGGGATAGGTGAGCCTTGGACAGGCAAGCCAGGCAGTAGTCCACGCAAAAAATTCCCTCCGAAACCGCGTTTCGGAGGGAATTTTTTTGGTTTCTGAATGATTACGCGGTGACTAAGCCCCGAACGGCAGCCGGGGATCAATGTCCTGGCCGTCCCAGCTTTGGCGGACCCAGCCATGGTGCGGGTCGTCACTGATGAGCCATTCACGAACCGGTCCGGGGCCGGCCATCACGTTGAGGTAGTACAGATCGTAGCCGGGGGCCGCCATGGCGGGGCCGTGCCAACCGTAGGGGACCAGCACCACGTCGCCTGTGCGGACTTCGGCGGCGACATCGATGGGGCGGTCATCCGAGGCGTAAACGCGCTGGTAGCCGATGGCGTCGGCATCGGCGGGAGCCCTGGAACCGTCCGCAACCCGCGTCTCGAAGTAATAAATCTCCTCGAGATTCGTTTCGCCGTCCTTCTCCTCATCGTGCTTGTGCGGGGGATAGGAAGACCAGTTTCCGGCGGGGGTGAGGACTTCACACACGATGAAACGGTCGGCCTCGAGAGCCGCAGGAGTGCCGAAGTTGTGGACCTGGCGCGAGCAGTTGCCCGCTCCGCGCAGTTCCACCGGGGTCTCCGCAGCGGTCACCAGACGCGTCGGGTGCGAGGCCTTTGCAGGCGCGGTGGCGACCGCCACCCGTCCGCCGTCCGACGACTTGATGGTGACGGCCTTGCCGATGCCCGAATACAGGACATCGCTGGGGCCGTGAAACACCGAGGCTCGCCCGTTCAAGGAGTGGTCCTCACCGTCCACCGTAACGACAAAGCTGCCGTTGAGCGGGACTACAATCCGCTCTTCGCCTGCTGCGGGAAGTTCGACGACGGCGCCCGCGGCAAGCGTGGCAACCTTCAAGCCCGTATGGGCCCAGCCGTCCACCGCTGTGACGGAATCGGAGGTTCCGAGTGAGATGTCCCAGTCGCCGTCGACGGCGGTTCCCAGAGGATGGACCCAGTTGGCCATAGATTTAGCTCCTTGCTTTAGCGCTGGACGAGTGTCATTTCAAAGCTGTATGAATCCGCCCGGTACACGTGGTGCCCGGTCTCCACCCGGCGGCCGGAGTCGTCCGTGGCAGTGCGCTCCATGGTGACCAGAGCGGAGCTGACCTCAGTCTCGAGCAAACCCGCCTGATAGTCAGTGGCGATCATCGCGCCGATTCTTTGAGAGGCCAGCCGGAAGTTGACGCCGCCTCGGCGGAGAATGCCATAGAGGCCTTCGGAGGTCAACGTTGCCTCGTCCATGCTCTCGATGTCGTCCCGGACCCAGTTTTCCATCAGGGCGAGGGGTTTGCCGCCAACTTTGCGCAGACGCGTGAAGTGGTAAACCTTGGAGCCGGGAGGCAATTCAAGGGTTTTGAGCGTCGGCTCGTCAGCCTCCAGATGGGAGAATGTCAACACTTCAGTGGTGGGCTTCTTGCCGTCATTGGAAAGGTCGTCGAATAGGCTCGAGAGCTCCAAGGGGCGGCGGACCTGGCTGGAGACCACCTGGGTGCCTACTCCGCGCTTGCGTACCAGCAGCCCCGAACGGACCAGTTCATCCATGGCCTTGCGCATGGTGGGCCGGGACAGGTTGAGCTGGGCGGCGAGATCAATTTCGTTCTCCAGCCTGCTGCCGGGCTCGAGGATTCCACTGTGGATGGCAGCCTCGATGCCCTGCACCACCTGGTGGTAGAGAGGCACAGGGGAAGATCGGTCAATGCTGAGTCCAAGTTGATTCGCCACTGCGTGATTCCTCATGTTCTTGCTGACCTCGCGCGTGTCGACGCTGAGGTGATGCGGTCATGGCAGACTATGTTCGCTTGATATGACATGCTGTCATTCTTGATGATACCAGCCACGCTATTCGGCCGGTAACCGCCGGCCGAAAGTCGTCTTCGCCCCGAGGCACCAGGACACACCAGCCGAACCGGAGGCCCGGAGACCCAAGCGCACATTTCGGATTTAGGCTGACAACGGGCAAGCCTTCACCAGCGCCGATGGCCGCTCTGGAAGAGCGTGCCTGTGGTTCTTCTTTCCGGCGCCTTCCTGTTTGTGCAGCCCGGGCGCCCATGGAACGAAAGGTTCGGGCGTGGGAAGGGGCGAGGGAAGCTGGGCCACGCACAGCGCCTACGTCTGGTGCCCTGGGCGGGGTGAACGTGCAGACACCTCGCCGCCGACGACCATCCCCACCGCACTGGCCTGGAGAAATCAGACGTTGGAACCCGATTGGTTGACGGGGTTACCAACCCGATGAAGGGGACCTCTCCGTCAGCGCTGCAGCAGTTGCCCCAGCACGCTGGCGTCCACGTGCTCCAGCAGCTCCTGGACATCACTGTGGACTTCCACCGCCCCGGCACCGCGCAAATCGGCCTCACTGGTGCCGCCGCTGCACACACCGATCATGGGCAGGCCCAGCGCCTGTGCTGCTTTGGCGTCCCATACGGCGTCGCCAATGAAGAGCGCGTGCGCGGCGTCCACTCCCACGGAGTTCAGCGCAGCGGAGAGAATGTCGGGGGATGGTGTCCCGTGGTCGGCGTCAGAGGAACTCGTTGCCGCTGAAATGGCACTCCCTGCGTCCAACGCATGCCGCAGGACATCCAGTTCGGCCTCCTTGGCGGAGGATGCCAGAACGACTGCCGCTCCCGCGGCCGCACAATGTTCCAGCAGTCTTCCGGCAGCAGGGAAGGGGAGCAGCGCCGGCCAATGGGTGGAGAAGATGGCATCATGGGCCCCGAGCAATGTTCCGAGCTGATCCTTCGACACCCCGGGACCCAGCAAGTGGTGAACCAGCTCCTCCCCGCCCATTCCCACAGCCCGGTGGACCTTGGCCGTGGGCACTGTGAAACCGGACTGCCGAAGGGCCTGCCACCATGCCATGGCGTGGAAATAGCTTGAGTCGATCAGTGTGCCGTCCATATCGAACAACACGGCGCGGGTGAACTGAGCGGCCATGGTCCCCTGCTTCCGTTAGGAAGTGTCCGCATGCGGGACGTGCTGCTGCAGCTGGCGCCGCGGCCCGGCTACAGCGGGGCGCCTGAGGCGTCTTCGTCCGATTCAGACGAAAATGACTCACGCTCCGGGCTCGTGGGACCGGCGTTGGATTCTTCCAAGGGCGCCTCCGTGGACGGTGATTCATGCGGCGTCTCATCGGCAGGGTCCACTCGGGCGGCAGTGGCATCCGAGCGGGATAATTCCTCACGGAGCTGGTCGTCCGTGCCGCCCAAGGGCCCGGCACCTGGTTCGCCGTCGCTGCCGGCGTCTTCGTTCTGGAAGAAGTTTCGGTCCGGGGCGCCCAAGCTCTTGTCGTCGTCCAGGGCTTCCTCATCGTTTTCCTGGCCGAGAAGGGTGGGGTCGGGGGAGCCGGGGTTGGTGGCGGCACCCGCGGGGATCTCCTGTTCAGGGGTTGGCGAACCATAGCCGCCCACTGTTGGTTCCTGGCTGCGTTCCCGGTCGGCGGCTTCGTCATTGTTCATGATGTTCTCCTTCGTTGCCTGCTGTGGTGGTTTCGTGCCCTGGCCGGGGGCCGGTCACCGACTGCCCCGCGGCCCTTGCCTCACTGTAACCATTGGCAGCCGCATGCGGAAGCCCGCCGTGTTGGTCACAGTGGGGAGGGAGGCCATGCAATGAAAATACTCCTCAAACTCCTGGGCGTCGGCGCCAGCGTGGCAGCCGTTGCCGCCGCCCGCAAGACTCTGGAGGCGGGCTGGCGAAATGGCACCGGGCATGAGTCGCCCAAGAAGGCTGACGATCTCGAAAACTCGTTGCCGGGGTGCTGGTGTTCGCCGTCGCCACGGCCATAACGGGCGCCGTCATCCAAATGGCGATTCTTCAGCGCAATGGCCAAGCTCCAGAACCCTTTATCGGGTTTGACGCAGTTCCCTGCTGACGGCGGCCATGCCCAACTCCAGGGCCCGGAGCTCAGCGAGGGACAGGCCGGCCAGGATGGTGTCATCGAATTCCGGGCGTGCAGCGACAAGTTTCTGCACGACGGTGCGGCCAAGGGGCGTTGCGCGGACAGTGCGGACGCGCTGGTCGGCGGGGTTGTTTGCCTTCTCGGCAACACCACGGGCAACGAGCCGGTCCAGCAGGCCCGACATCGAAGCCATTGTCACGCCAAACATCGCCGACAAGCCCCGCCCGGATGCGCCATCGGTGGAGGTGACGAGCACTGTCAGGACCTTGAGCTGTTGCACCGTCAGGTCAAGTGCGAGCACGGGGGACGCTGACGAGGGCAGGGTCGTTGACTCCATGGCGGTGGTGATGTCCCGCAGGCTGCCCAAAAGTGCGGCGCGGTCCGGGGAGCGGCTCGTTTGTGAAGTCACGCGCCTATCCTATCGGACAGTCTTTGCCGCGCAGCTTGCAGAATTACTTAGGACAAAGCTAAGCTTTTTTTGGATGCAGAAACCGATCCAACAACGTTTCGGGCGGCACCCGCGCGCGAAGCAACGCTGTGCCGGGGCAAACCCGCCAAGGCGGGATCGTCGTCATGCCTGTTGATCCGGGTGCCCCGAAACACGCCGAGGAACACGAGGGCAAAACATGACAAGCCACGCAGGAATTGCGTCCACAGGGACAGCGGCGGAAGACACAGCCGCGGAGATTGATGTGCCGGCACTTCGGGCCAAGTACGCCGCCGAACGCGACCGCCGGGTTCGACCGGACGGTGCGGGGCAGTACCGCAAGGCAGCGGGGGAATTCGGGTATTACGCGAAGGACCCCTACACGTCCCGCCGCGAACGGGAGCCATTGACGGACTCGGTGGAGGTTTTGATCATCGGGGGAGGATTTGGCGGTCTTGTCACCGGTGCCCGGCTCCGGCAGGCCGGCGTCGACTCGATCCGCATGATGGACGAGGCCGGTGACTTTGGCGGGACCTGGTACTGGAACCGCTACCCCGGCATCCACTGCGACATCGAATCCTATGTCTACCTGCCGCTGCTGGAGGAGATTGGCTCCATGCCACAGTGGCGCTACGCTCCGGGAGAAGAAATCAGGAAGCACGCGGTCGCAATCGCCGAGCGGTTTGGGCTGTACCGCGACACGGCGTTCCAGACCCGCGCCACCAACCTTGCGTGGGACGGCGAAGCTGCCGAGTGGATCGTGGACACCGATCGAGGCGACCGCATGCGCGCCCGCTACGTCATTACCTCGTCAGGGACGCTGACCCAGCCAAAACTCCCCGGGATCCCGGGCATTGAGACCTTTCGCGGCCACACGTTTCACACCAGCCGTTGGGATTACAGCTACACCGGGGGCACTCCTGATGGAGGTCTTGACGGGCTGGCGGACAAAAAGGTCGCCATCGTCGGAACCGGCGCGACGGGTCTTCAGGTCGTGCCACACCTGGGCCGCGACGCCGAACACCTCCATGTCTTTCAGCGCACACCGTCGTCGGTCGGTGTGCGCGACAACCGCCGCACAGATCCCGACTGGGCGGCGTCGCTGAAGCCCGGCTGGCAAAAAGAGCGTCAGGACAACTTTCTCGCCGTCGTTTCCGGGGAGGACTTCGATGTGGACCTCACCGGCGACGGGTGGACGGCCGCTCCGGAGCTGCAACGGCAGATGATCACCGGCAAGCAAGAGGATGCCGTGTCCGCGGCGGAACGTGAACGGGCGGATGAAATTCTTGACTTTGCCACGATGAACGGGATCCGCGCCCGGGTGGACGCCGTGGTCCATGATGCGGAGACGGCGGAACTGCTCAAGCCCTGGTACCGCTACATGTGCAAGCGGCCGGGCTTCAGCGACCAGTACCTCCAAACGTTCAACAGGGCGAACGTGACGCTCGTCGACACCGCAGACCACGGCGGAATCACCCGCATGACCGAAACCGGCATCGTTGTCGGCGACGTTGAATACGAGGTTGACTGTGTCATCTTCGCCACCGGTTTTGAGGTGGGCGTTTCGGGGGTTCTCTCGGGAACCCTGCCCGTGCATGGCCGGGATGGCCGGACACTCCTTGAGGCGTGGTCCCAAGGTCCCAGGACCCTGCATGGGTTCTACAGCCACGGATTTCCCAACCTGCTCCAGCTGGGCACGCTGCAAAACGCAAACTCGGTCAACTTCGTGCACATCCTCCAGGACCAGGCCGAACATATTGCCGCAGTGATTGCTGCTGCCCGGGCGGCATCGGTGGGTATTGTTGAACCCACCGAGGAAGCACAGGACGCGTGGTGCCGCACCGTCAGCGAATCAGCCCATGACAACCAAAAATTCCAAGCCGAGTGCACCCCCGGCTACTACAACCACGAGGGGAAGACCCGGTCCAATGCTGGTGCGTTCGGGCCCGGCCCGGTGGAGTTCCAGCAGGTCCTGGCTGAGTGGCGGCGCACGGAACTCGACGGTTTTCTGGCCGCGCGCGCGGACGTCGCCGTATGAGCCGGCGCCCGTCCACGAGGACGTCCACCCGCCGGTCCATGACAGCGTCCACGACATCGTTCGCGGCGGTGCTGGCCGTTGCGGGCGTGCTGTCTGGATGCTCCGCTGCGCCGGGGGAGCCTGACCTTGCCACTGAAGTGGCTGCCCAACAAACGGCGGAGAAACTGCTCCAGTTGACTGAGGTGCACGAGGAGACCGGCATGGCATTGCTCGAAGGGCCAACCTTTGGCCCGGACGGCGACTTGTATGTCGTTGACGTCACCGCCCCGTCTGGCGCTCCGAAGGTGCAGCGCGTCGACGTTGAGACCCAGAAGGTCAGCACAGTTTTTACCGACGACAGCAGCGCCTTCACGTCTGCACAGTTCAGCCCACTCGACGGCCGTCTCTACCTGACGGATATCGCCGGAGGGAAGATCACCAGCATCACTTCCGAAGGCAAAGACCCGGTCACCTTCTTTTCCGGCGAGGTCGACGGCGTCAGGTTGAACCCTGATGACATTGCCTTTAATGCGGCGGGCGACTTGTATGTCAGCGACTTCACTGCCATGCCGGGTGCCCCGCTCGAGTCGGCATCAGCAGGGGGACGGGTGGTGCGGATTGACCACGACACTGCGGCGGCAACGGTGATTGCCGACAAACTGCCCTCGCCCAACGGCATCTCGTTCACCAACGACTTCACGGGGCTCTGGTTGAGCCAGTATTCGGCAAATCGGATCGACCTGCTCACCCTGGGCAGCGACGGAACCTCCGTGGCCTCCCTTCACCCCGGGATGTACGTGGACGGCGGTGCTGCCCGCGTCGACTCCAATGCCGTCGATGCCGACGGCAATGTCTACCAGGCGTTCGAGGGACAGCCCCGGATTGACGTCTACAATCCCCAGGGCCGGCTGGTTTCGAGCGTGGGAATGCCCGACGGCGGTGCCGGCCTCGAATCTGCCACGAACCTCGCCATCGAGCCCGGTACGAGGAACGGTTACATCACTGTCAGCGGCCCCGACGGCGGATTCATCTACAGCTTCACGGCGGAGGGTGACGGCATCCGCCAATCGAACGGAGGGTGAGCGCCGTCGGGCATTGACGAAGTGCGCATTGATGAATTGCGGCGGGGTACTCCGCTCAAGGGGCACCGCTGTGGCTGCTTATTGCTGCCCGTCGAATTGTGACTCATACTGGGCGCGTGCCCCGCGATTGACCTGGCGGACCTGATTCGGGACTACCCGGCGAAACACCATCTCACGCAATCGGCCGGGCAGCAGGTTCACCACACGCGCCAGCGGGCCAATGTATCCGGGAATGACGACCTCAAAGCGCGGCCGTGCAATGGTTTGCAGAACCGCAGCCGCAATATCGGCCGGCTGCAGCATGCTTGCAGCCCCCGTGCCGGTTCCCGCGGCCAGCTTCGTGTCGACCACGGCAGGCATGATGACGGAAAACTTCACGGGGGAGCCGTGGAGTTCCTCGCGCACCGCCTTGAGGTAGCCGAGGACGCCGTGCTTGCTGGCCGAGTAGCTGGCCTCGCCGGGCGTGGTCAGCAGTGACGCGGCGGAGGCTATCGTGATGATGTGGCCGGAGGCGCGCGCCACCATGGCGGGTGCCGCCAGTTTGACGCCTCTGATGACGCCGAGAAGGTTCACGGCGATCTGGCGTTCGGTCGCGGCATCCGGTTCGGCGTCGAAGGGGCCGACCCACATCACACCGGCATTGTTGACCAACACGTCGATGGGGCCCCAAGCGGCCTCGACGGTGGTCAGGAAGTTGGTGAAGGATTCAGTGCCGGTGACATCGAGTTCCACGCCGAGCAGGATGCCTTCGATGTTGTGGGCCGAGCCCCTGGCCGCCCCACCGTCCAGGTCCCCAATGGCCACCCTGGCGCCGGAGGACGCAAGCAGCCGGGCGATCTCCAAGCCGATGCCATTGGCCCCGCCGGTGATCGCGACAACCTTGCCCGTGAGATCGGCCTGCCGGCTCATGTGGCGGTCCCGCCGGATGCTCGCGTGCGTGCTGGACTTTCACTGTCGTGGGCGCGCCGCCGGCCACTGCTGCGTTCGCGTCCGAGGTCCCATAGGTAGTGGTCGAAATCCACCTCCATGGTGTGTCGCGGAGAGGCGTAGAACTGCCGCTTGTTGCGCTCATGGTCCCGGGCCATCTGCGCACGGATCTCGGAACCGGACGGTGGAACGTAATGTCCGGCCAGAGTTTCAGCCACCCATGCAGCTTGGGCCTCGGCCAGCGGCATCACGGCGCCGACCGGTTGCAGCAGGCCAATGAAAAACAGCCCGGGCAGCTCAGGATGAACCGTCCGCTTCCAGAGCGGCAGTTCGTTCTCAGCCGCCGCGACGAGTCCGGGATCAAGGAACGGAAACGTCACCTTGTATCCCGTCGCCCACACGATCAGGTCCGCCGTGGCGCGGCTGCCGTCAAGGAACACCACGTCACCGCCGTCGAAACGTTCGATGCCGGGGTGCACGGCGACCCGGCCGGCAGCGATGCGTGCTCGAATTTGATCCGATTGCACCGGATGGGATTGGCCTGGTTTATGCGGCGGCGTCGGCAGCCCGTACCTGCGGAGGCTGCCTGAGGTGATCGCCGCGATGCGCAGTCGCAGGCCGGTCACCCACCATGGCAGCCAGGCGGGCAGCGTGACCTGGTCGCTCGGGCGGCCGAAGGCCATTTTGCGCAGCACCCACTGGCCACGGCGGATTGACAGTGCAACAGTTTTGGCGCGGTGGGAGCCTTCGACGGCGATGTCCATGGCCGAGTTGCCGGCGCCGACGACGACGACGTTGCGGCCTTCGAGTTGGTCGCCGGACCGGTAGTCGTGGGCGTGTATTTGTTCCCCGTCGAAGGTGCCCGGGTAGGTGGGGTTGGGCCATCGTGGATCCCAGTGATGTCCGTTGGCGACGAGCACCGCGGCGTACTTGTGGCGCTGCTCGCCGTCCGGGCCGTTGGTGCGCACGAGCCAGCCGCCGTCGGCCTCCCGGGTGACCTCCTCCACCGTCGTGTTGAAGGTGATGGAGTGCCGGAAACCAAAGTGGTCGACATATTTTTCGAAGTAGGAGTGCACTTGTTCGTGCCCGGCATACGGCGGGTAGTCCGCCGGCATGGGGAAGTCGGAGAAGGCCATCCGGGGGCACGAAGTGTTTATTTCCAGCGTCTCGTAACAAGCCGAGAGGCCGTTCGGGTTGTTGAACAGCCAGTTGCCGCCGACAGCGCTGCCGCCTTCGAAACAGTCGAATGGCACGCCGGCTTCATGGAGCGCCTTGGCAGCAGCGAGGCCTGAGGAGCCGGCGCCGATGACGCAGGCACGCGGCAGGGAATCGTTCGGCGGGATGGGGGCCGTCACCGCACCGGCGAGGTGTTCTGGCTTCACGAAGTAGGACATGTGAGCAGTATTACAGTGAAAGCCAACGCCCGGCGACTACTTGACTGTGGGCTGGCGTGGCGTGGCGCGGGCTGGTGCGCCACGCATCCCGAGGCTCCGGCGTTCCTGCTGCCTTCAGTCCAGGGGCAGGGAGATGATGCGGTCGTCGTTGACTCCGGCGGTGCCGCGTCCGTCGGTGTTGTTGGTGAGGAGCCAGAGGGCGCCGTCGGGTGCAGCGGCGACGTCGCGCAGGCGTCCGTATTCCCCGCCGAAGTAGTCGGTCGAGGTGCTGGGAGCTGCCACCGGAACGGCGCGCAGCACCTGACCGCGGAGGTTGGCGATGTACAGCGTGCCTTCAAGGTGGGTCATGCCGCTGGGGCTGGCCGCGTCGGGTGTCCATTGCTGGATCGGGTCGGTGAAGCCGTCGGTGTTGGCGATGCCTTCTACGGTTGGCCAGCCGTAGTTGGTGCCGGCGGTGATGATGTTCAGCTCGTCCCAGGTGTCTTGTCCGAACTCGGTGGCGAACATGGTGCCGTCATCAGCCCAGGCCAGGCCCTGCGGGTTGCGGTGCCCGTAGCTGTAAACAAGGGCGCCGGGAAAGGGGTTGTCCTCGGGGACCTCGCCGTCGGGGGTCATGCGCAGAATTTTGCCGCCCAGCGAGTCCAAATCTTGGGCGTTGCTGCTTTGGCCTGCGTCGCCGGCGCTGGCGTAGAGCATGCCGTCGGGGCCAAAGGCGATGCGGCCGCCGTCGTGGTAGCTGGCCGAGGGTATCCCGTCAATGATGGTTTCGGGTTCTCCCAGGGCCAGTGCCCCGGGGTTTCCGGTGATGGTGAAGCGTTGGATGCGGTTTCCCTCGTCTGAGGTCGAGTAGGCATAGAGGCGTCCCTGGTCATCGATGGTGATGCCCAGCAGGCCGCCTTCTCCAGCACCATCCACACCTGGGACCGTTCCGATGGCGCGGGTCGTGCCGTCAGCGGCCAGTTCCAGGATGCGGGCGCTGTCCCGTTCGCTGATCAGGGCCGTGTCGTTGCGGAACGCCACCGACCAGGGTGCCTCTAGTCCCGTGGTCACAACCGCCGGTGTGCCCAGGCCCGACGGCGGGGCCTGGCTATCCGTGGCCGTGCCGGTGGATGCGGGGGCTGAAGACGGTGGCGGGGAGGCTTGCGGTGTTGTTGTGGTGCAGGATGTCAGCAGGAGGCTGACACCTAGGCTGAATCCCAGCAGGGCGGCGGATGAACGGGTGCGGGTCACAATTGACTCCTGAGATCGGGAAGAAGGCTTCGGTTGGTGCGGGGTGGCGCCGTTACTTGACGATTTGTGCGGTGATATTGCCGCCTTCGAGCAGGGCCAGTTGCTCCGGAGTGGCGGTGTAGGTGCCCAGGTGGATGGTCTGGTCCGAATATCCGATGCCGTCCGCATTGTAGTAAAAGCCGATGTTCCCCCAAGGGATGAAGTAGATGAGGTCTCCGTCCTGGGGATCGGAGCCGGGGGAACCCGCAGTTTCGAGATCCCGGGGGAGATGGCCCAGCTTCTCCTTGCCCGCAAATTCCTCCACCGGCAGGGTAACGGGAAGCAGGGACAGGAAGTCCTTGGCGGTGGGATTGTCCGGGGTGATGGTCACGTCAACGGAAGTGTCGCCGGACGTGAATCGGACGAGTACCTCCTCCGCAGGGGAAACGGCAGGTTCTGGTGTGGCTGCCGTGGGTGCCGGAGCCGTGGCAGTGGTGGCTCCCCTGCTCTGAGGTGGCTGGGCTCCGCCGCCTGTCCCGGGCGACGTCGCGGTGGGTGTTGAGCACGCCGGCAGGGCCATCAGTGCTGCCAGTGATGCGGCCAGGAGGCGGTGTCGCCGCATGGTGTTTTCCTTTCGGTGGTGCTGTGTGGCCTGTCGGGATCCGGACTGCTGCTCACAGGGTGGCGGGTTTAGAGGGTGGCGGTGTCGATGACGAAGCGGTAGCGGACGTCGGAGGCCAGGACGCGTTCGTAGGCGTCGTTGATCTGCTCGGGCCGGATGACTTCGATTTCGGAGCCGATGCCGTGCTTGGCGCAGAAGTCGAGCATGTCCTGGGTTTCGCGGATGCCGCCGATCATGGAGCCGGCAAAGGACCGACGCCCGGTGATGAGGGAGAATGCCTGCACCGGCAGGGGCTCGGCGGGTGCTCCGACGTTGACGAGTGCGCCGTTGAGGGTGAGGAGTTGCAGGTAGGCGTTGATGTCGATCGCGGCGCTGACGGTGTTGATGATCAAGTCAAAGCTGCCGGCGAGTTTGGTGAAGGTTTCCGGGTCGCTGGTGGCGTGGAAGTGGTCGGCACCGAGCTTGATTCCGTCGTCGTGCTTGTTCAGGGTTTGGGACAGCACGGTGACCTCGGCTCCCATGGCGGCGGCGATCTTGACGGCCATGTGGCCGAGCCCGCCGAGACCGACAATGGCGACCTTTTTCCCCGGGCCGGCGCCCCAGTGGTTCAGGGGCGAGAAGGTGGTGATGCCCGCGCAGAGGAGGGGAGCGGCGACGTCGAGTTCGAGGCCGGCGGGGATGCGGAGCACGAAATCTTCGGTGACGACCACGTGGGTGGAGTAGCCGCCCTGGGTGATGGTCCCGTCGCGGTCGGGGGCGCCGTAGGTGCCGGTGTTGCCGGCCAGGCAGTATTGTTCCTCGCCTGCCTGGCAGTGGACGCATTCGCGGCAGGAGTTCACCATGCAGCCGACGCCGACCCTGTCGCCAACGGCGTGTTTGGTGACGGCGGTGCCGACCTCGGTGACGATGCCGGCGATTTCGTGGCCGGGGGCCAGCGGGTAGTGTTGCGGGCCCCAGTCGCCGCGGACGGTGTGGATGTCGGAGTGGCAGATCCCGGCAAACTTGATCTCGATCAAGACGTCATGGGGGCCAACGTCCCGGCGTTCGATGCTGGTGGGGACGAGGGGCCCGGTTGCTGACGGGGCGGCATAGGCGTTGACGGTGAACATGATTCTCCTGAGGTGGGTTTAAGAGGAATGGCGGCTGCCGGCCAGCTGATGCCGGACGCCGGGGCGAGTTATTTGTGGGCGGGGAAGGCGGCGTGGCGTGCTGTAAAAGCGATAACCAGTGCCGTGGCGGCGAGCCCGATCATGAGGATCGGCAGGACCATGCCGTCGAAGCTGGAGATCAGCACGGCCCCGAGCACGCCGGCAAAGAAGATGGCGACGTTGAACGCCACGCCGAGCAGGGAATTCGCGACATCGGCGTTCTCGCCGCTGGCCTCGCTGATGGCCGTTTGCAGTTGCGGCGCTGCACCGCCAAAGGCAACTCCCCACAAGATGAGGGCGATCAGCACGGCAACGAGGGAGTGCGCACCGAGGAAGAAGATCACGCCGGCGGTCAGGAACACTGAGAGGCTGGCCAGCACGAGGAGACGGGGCGCACGGTCGATGAGTGCACCGGTAATCCAGATGCCAACCAGGGCGGACACACCGAACACCACCAGCGCCACATCGACGCCCAGGGGGATGTTGGCCGAGCGCAGGTAGGAGGCGATGTACGTGTAGACCGTGTTGTGCGCAAGCATCCAGGCAAAAATGACCACAAGAATCACTGACACGCCGGGGATGGCAAACACCTTGACCATGGGTATCTGGGTTTCGGCACTCTGGCCCGGGGCGTCCGGGACGAGCAGCCAGGCCAGAACGAGAGTCAGGATCGCCAGCCCGGTGAGCGCCCAAAATGACCACCGCCAGTCAAACGTGGAGCCGAGCCAGGAACCGAGCGGCGTGCCAAGCGCCAACCCCAACGGTGTGCCGATGGAGGCGATGGCCAGGGCCCGGCCGGCAAGTTCCGGGGCCGTGATGCGGCGGGCGTAACCGGCCAGCATCCCCCACAGCAGCCCGGAGAACGCGCCCGCGGCGAAGCGGACAGCCAGGGTCAGCACGATGTCGGCAGAGAAGGCGGCAACGGTGTTGGCGAGCAGGAATCCCAGGATTCCCACCAGAAAGACCGGTTTGCGCCGCATGCCGCGGGTGAGTGCAATGGCGGGAATCGTCAAAACGACGGTGCCCAGGGCATAGGCGCTCACCAGCTGCCCGGCCGTGCCTTCGGCCACGTTCAAGCCAGCCGCAATCTGCGGCAGGAGTCCGGCCGGCATTGTTTCGGTGGCGATGAGGATGAACCCCATCAGCGCCATGACCAACAACGCAGGCAGCGGCAGGCGGCGCCCTACAGGGGCTGCCTGAACTTTCGGCTTGTGCGGCACAGGCCGGACCGATCCGACGTTGTTCCCTGGGACTGCGTTCCCCTGGACTGCGGGCAGGGTGCGCACGCTGTCGTCGCCGTCGGGCCTGGTTTGTGATGTCAAGGTGGTGGTTTTCTTCCTGTTGCGGGGTGTCTGGTATCCAGTCAACACCCCTTGGCGGCAGTGGGGGAGTCCCTGTTGTAAGGGGCACTGGCAGGGACCCCCTGCGGGCCGGCCCGCAGGGTTCCGGAGGGCGTGGATTGCTAGTTTTGCCAGAACGGGTAGTCCGTGTAGCCCTTGCTGCCTTCGGTGTAGAACGTGGCGTGGTCGGGCTCGTTCAGAGGCAGGCCGTCGCGCCATCTGCGGGCCAAATCCGGGTTGGCCAAGGCGTAACGGCCCACGACGACGGCGTCGGCGAGGCCGTTGTCCGTGACGTATTGGGCGTCTTCGAGGGAGGTGATGGCGCTGAATCCGGTGTTGAGGATGACGGGTCCGCCAAAGGTGCTGCGAATGCGTCGGATGAGGTCCCCGGATGGTTCGGGGTGCAGAATGCTCAGGCCGGCCAAGCCCAACGGGGCAAGCCCCTTCGCCACAGCCTCATAAGTGGCCAGGGCGTTGGCGGCGTCGGTGTCCAGCGCGTCCTCAATCGTGTTTTCCGGGGAGATCCGCACCCAAGTCTTGTTGGCACCGATGGCCCGGGCGACGGCGGATGCGGTTTCCACGGTGAGCCTGGCCCGATTTTCCGGGCTGCCGCCATGGGCATCCGTGCGGTGGTTCGCGGAGGGGGCCAGGAACTGGTGCAGCAGATAGCCGTTGGCTGCGTGAATTTCGACGCCGTCGAATCCGGCGGTCATGGCGTTGCGTGCGGCGTCGACGAATTCCTCCACGATGCCGGGCAGTTCCTCAGTGGCCAACGGGCGCGGCACCTGGTACGGGATCTTGCCCTCGTAAGTGCGGGTCAGCCCGTCGATGGCGATGGCGCTTGGCCCCACCGGGGCCAGACCATCCGTGATCCCGGAGTTGGCGACACGTCCTGCGTGCATGATCTGGACAACTATCCGGCCGCCTTCGGCGTGGACGGAGTCGGTGACGCGCCGCCATCCGGCGATCTGTGCCTCGGCCACCAGACCCGGCTGCCGGAGGAAGCCCTGGCCGGTGAAACTGGGATAGGTGCCCTCGGTGACCAGCAGCCCCATGGAGGCACGCTGGCGGTAGTACTCGACGACGTCGTCCCCGGGCACACCGTCGCGTCCCGAGCGGGAACGGGTGAGCGGGGCCATGACAAGGCGGTTGGGAAGGGTGAGGCCACCGAAGGCGACGGGGGTAAAGAGGGTCATGTAAATTCCTTGGTCAAATTGGCTGCTGGTGGGGCTGCGGACCGTTTTATCAGCACAGCGTCTCCCACAGTTACAAGGTCATCATGGGTGGCGCGGTCGGGGGAGTCCCTGTTGTGAGGGGTACCGGCAGGGACTCCCGGTGTGGGCGGGCCGTGGCTACTGTGGGGGTATGAACAATCGTGAGGAAGTGCGTGAATTTCTGATTTCACGCCGTGCACTGGTCACTCCGGAGCAGGTTGGCCTTCCGGCGGGCACCAACCGGCGGGTCAAGGGGCTGCGCCGCAGCGAGGTGGCGACCATGGCGGGGGTGAGCATCGAGTATTACACCCGCATGGAGCGTGGCGCGATCAGCGGCGCCTCGCCCGAGGTGCTGGACAGCATTGCCAAGGCGTTGCGTCTTGACGATGCCGAACGCGCGCACCTGTTCGATCTTGCCCATGCGGCGAGTCCGGTGGCCAGGCCGCCCCGGCGCCGCAATTCCAAGACGTGGGTGGCGCATCAAAGCCTGCAGTGGGCGCTCGACGCAGTGACGGCGGGCCCTGCCTTTGTACGGAACGGGCGGATGGATGTGCTGGCTGCCAATAATTTGGCGCGGGCGTTTTATAAGGATGTTTATGACATGCCGGGCCAGCCGCCGAACCTGGCCCGGCACACTTTTCTTGACGATCGGGCCCGGGACTTTTACCCGGACTGGGACTTGTTCGCGGAGGTGAATGTGGCGATCCTGCGCACCGAAGCCGCCCGGGACCCGCACAATAAGGAGCTGCACGATCTTGTCGGTGAACTGTGCACCCGCTCGGAGGAGTTTCGGCGCCGGTGGGGTGCGCACAATGTCCGCCATCACGGCACGGGTTCCAAGACCTTTCATCATCCTGTCGTTGGGAAAATCACGCTGGCCTACGAGGGGCTGGAGATGGCGGCCGAGCCCGGTCTGACGCTGACCATCTATGCGGCCGAACCGGGATCGGCCTCCGAGCAGGCCTTGCAGTTGCTCGCGTCGTGGGCTGCCACCGAATACGGTGCCCCGGTTTCCGCGGTCAAGACGCAGGAACCCACCGGTCACTGAGGATCCCGACCACTGAGGAGAGGACCAACATGAAGATTGAGTTGACCATTGACGGCGGTCGCGTTGAGGCCGAGCTGTACGACCACCCCGTGGCGCGTGAACTGGCCGGGATCCTGCCGTTGGATCTCGTTTTCAATGACTTCAACCAGGTGGAGAAGGTGGCGGCCCTTGGCCGGTCGCTGACCCTCCAAGGAGTGCCGGATGCGGATGCTCCCCAACCCGGGGAAATTGGCTATTACGCCCCGACCCAGGGGCTGGTGCTCTATTACGGCAGCCCGGGCCGCTGGCCTGGGCTGGTGCGGATGGGGCGCTTCAGCCACGACCTGGACGCGCTGCGCGCACTCCCGGACGGCACGGGAATCCACCTATCGCTAGTCGATACAGCAGGAAAGAAGAACTCATGAACCGTCCGCATGTCATCATTCACACGCACACCTCGATCGACGGAAACATCGACGGCATGGACCTGCCGGCTTTTGACGCCGGCAGCCGGCATTACCAGGACCTTGCACTGACTCCTGAACAGCAGGTGCTCAATGTTGACGCCTACCTCAACGGCAAGACGTCCACGGAAGACAACATCACCCATTACGGGAAACCGGACGTGGACGAGGATGCCGGCGAAGTTCCCGCCGGAGATTTTCTGGCCGAGCCGGACGCGTCCATGTACTACGTTTCCATCGATCCGCGCGGAGAGCTGGCGTGGGAAGAAAACACCTTCGGGTACGGCGGGGTTCCCGCTCACTTCCTTGAGGTGCTCACGGACCAGGCGAGCAACGCGTACAAGGACTTTCTACGCCGTAAACGCATCTCCTACATCATTGCCGGCGGGGAACAAATAGAGTACGAGCTCATGCTTTCCAAACTGCACGGACTGGGCATCAAGCGGCTCATGGTGGGCGGCGGCGGAGTCATCAACTGGTCCTTCCTGCAAAACGGCCTCGTGGACGAGGTCTCCATGGTGCTGGCCCCCATCGCCAACGGCGACCCGGACGCCCCGCGTTTCTTTACCGCCCGTGAACCATACAGTTCAGTCAGCCCAGTTGCCTTCCAGCTCGCCAGCGTCGAAAACCTCGGCGACAGCGTCGTGTGGCTGCGCTACACCGTCCAGCCCTCGTGACGAAAGAAACCCACACCGGATAACACGCCCCTTGTGACGCGCCACATTGGCCCAACGGAGCCTAGACTGGCGGAACAGACTGACGGAGCGCCAACCAAACGGCGGAATGACCGGAACGGCGTTGAAACACTCAACGTCGGACCCGACAGTCCAGCACTGTAAACCTCAAGGTGTGATGGTGCGCCACGGCAGGAATGGGAGCAACGATATTGAACAGTTTGGGAACCCTGAAACCATTTGTGACTCCGACGGTGAAAGTCAGCCGCCTCTTTGACTCTCACGACATCGACATCTACGCCAAGCTTGATTTGCTCCAACTGGCCGGCAGCACCAAGGAGCGGACGGCCAATGGCTTGATTGAGGAACTGCTCAGTTCCGGACAACTCCAGACCGGGGGCATGATCATAGAATCCACCTCCGGAAATTTAGGCATTGCCCTGGCACGGCAGTGTGTGGTGCGGGGAGTCAGATTCACGGCAGTCGTCGATGAAAATGCCAATCCACTCGCCTTGGAGCTCATGAAAGCCTACGGTGCTGCGGTGAATCGTGTCCAGACCCCCGCCGATGGCAACAAGCTGGCCGCCCGCCGCCAACGCGTGCTGGACTTGTTGGAAGAGCACCCCGGATCCGTAACCACGAACCAGTATGGCTCCCCGGCCAATCCGCGCGCGCACTTTGAGACCACCATGCCCGAAATCATCGCCGGATCGGGCGGGAACCTGGACTACCTCTTCGTTGCCACCAGCACCACCGGCACGCTGCTTGGCTGCCAGCAATATGTTCAGGAGCACGGCCTCGACACCAAAATTGTGGCTGTGGACTCCGTGGGCTCGGTTCTCTTCGGCGGGGCAGCCGGTACACGCCGGCTCCCGGGCCTTGGCGCCGGTGTACTGCCCGAATTGGCTGCAGCTGCAGAACCCGACATGGTCTTCCAGATCGAAGAAATAGACATGGTGCGCGGGTGCCGGCGACTGGCCCGGAGAGAAGGCATCCTGGCGGGAGCATCCACGGGCGCCATTGTTGCAGCCATGGGAAAGCTGCTGCCCAACCTCAAGGGAGGGACACGCATTGGGTTCATGGTTCATGACACCGGCGTTCCCTACCTCCAGACCGTCTACAACGATGAGTGGGTTCGCTCCACCTTGCACCAAGAACCGGATTTGGCACAGGACACCACCGCTGAAACCAACAATCTCGCTGGCCAATGATTCGAGTCGCCCTGATTGGAGGGGGGCCCAAGGGACTTTTTGCCTTGCAGGCTCTCCACGAGCGGCTCACCTCCGAGTTGGACGCCCACATCGCCATTGACGTATACGACCCGCTGCCGCCGGGGTCCGGCAGTGTGTGGCGGGAGGGGCAGCCCGAAGTCCTGCGCTTGAATGTCAACGCAGGCATCGTTGATGCTTCCTCGTCGATCAACGCGGAGAACTTTCCAGTGTGGGTGTCACGCGTGGCCCCAGAATTAGCTGCGGAGAAGTATCCGCCGCGTGCCTTGGTGGGCCGCTACTTGCGCGAGCAATTCCAGCTGTTGTCCCAGCACGGGAACTTTGCCATGACCCATGCGCCCTACGTTGTCACCGGCGTCGAACAACAAGGCCCGCGGTGGCAGGTCAGCGGCTCATTCGGAAGCGCCCGGTATGACGAGATTTTGCTCGCCACCGGGCATGGGCTGGCAGGCACCGCACCCAAGGATCCACTGCCCGGGGCGCTGAACACACACCCATTCATCGGAGACTATTTCGCCTTGACCACGGCAGGGATCTCGGCAGAGTCCGCCATTTGGATTCGTGGCGCAGCTTTGACGGCTTACGACGTGGCCCTGCTCCTCACCGAAGGCCGGGGAGGGTCCTGGCAGGGACAAAAGGATGACAGCGGAGCAGGCCACAGCGGTGCAGGTGACGGCAGTGCTGGCGACGGCGCGGAGGACTGTGTGGACGCAGCGGGCCTGCGCTACATTGCCAGTGGCCGTGAACCACGGCGGATTACGTTGTCGTGCCGGAGCGGATCGCTCATGGATCCCAAGAGCGAGACAGTTCCGATGGAGGTTGCCGACTGCCTGAACCGGCACGGGCGGCGGCTGCGCCAGTGGGGCGGGCAGGCCCGGGCGGCAGCGCCCCAGGGCGAGGCGCCGCTGAACGGAATGTGGGCTGTCCTGCTTGACTGTGCCCGGGAGTGCGCCGAACTCATGGGCGCGACAGTGAGTGCGCTGTCGCTGTGGCGGACCGCATGGACAGGACTCTCCGCGGATGCCGGGCCCGGTGCCGCCAGCAGAGCCGCCAATCCGCCGACGCTGGTGCCGCCTGCGCCCGTGCATGAACCAATACCAACTGCGACGGCGGACGCCTTCGCGCACCTGCGGCACAGCCTGGCAGTTAATGGCCTCAAGGCGCCTGTCACCACAGGGTGGCTTTGGGCTCGGGTGTGGTCCGGGCTCTATGCGGAGCTGGTCACCGCGATGGACCGGCTGCCGCGAAGCACGCGGGCGTGGCGACAATTCACCAGGGTGGCCCGCAACCTCGAACGGTTCGCTTTCGGACCGCCGGAACTCACAGCCCGCAAGCTGCTGGCGTTGTTCGACGTCGGAATTCTCCACCTCGCGGAGCCGGGCGAACAACCTGCTCCGGAAGCAGTGTTGATTGACGCGGTGACTCCAGCCCCCGGTGTGCTTGGCGGGGCGGCCCCGGGCGGCCGCCCCGCCAACGGCTTGTTTGCCGGGCTGCTGCGCGCCGGACACGTCTCAATCCGGTCCGGTGACCGCGGACTGTTTACCGACGTGGATGGCACCTGCATTGCCCATGATGGAACCAGAACAGCGTCGTTGGCGGCGCTCGGCCGCCCCACCGAGGACCCCACCTTGGGCCATGACACCCTCAACCGTTCACTGCATGGGGAGCATGGTTTATGGGCCCAGCGGCTCGCTGCCCGTGCAACCGGCCAACGCTACACTCCCGAGATTCCCGACACCTCGGACACTCCCGACACTTTGGAGCAATAATGCGCGAGAAAATGTACGGCACCGCCCGGCTGACCGCCCGCCTCGAACCTTGGATGGAGGAACTGCTCAACAACGACGCTCTTTGCCGCGAACTGATCGACGCCCACGGTTCGCCGGTGAATGTTCATGAATTCACAGCCATGGGGCGCAATGTCACCGAGTTGCGCTCCGCGGCAGCCGCCCATGACATTGATTTCCAAATCTATTTTGCCCGCAAGGCAAACAAAAGCATGGGAGCCATCGATCGTGCGGTCCGTGAGGAATGCGGCGTCGACGTCGCAAGTCTCAATGAGCTGCGCCAATGCCTTGACCGTGGCGTTCCTCCAGACCGGATCATTGTCACCGCTGCAGTGAAGTCAAGGGCGCTGATGGAGCTGGCCATCGCGTCCGGCGTGACCATCAGCCTGGACAACGAGGACGAATTGCACGACGCGATGGAAGTGGCCGGGGACGGTGGGCGTCGCCTCAGTGTGGCGCTGCGGCTGGCAGTGTCCCATCCCACGATCCCTGCCACCCGCTTTGGTCTCCGAGCCGCCCATTGGCTGAAGGCACTGGCGGATATTGAGCCCGGCGCCCGCATACAGGTGGCCGGGGTTCACTTTCACCTCAACGGCTACGACCCGCACGCACGCGCGATCGGGATCACCGAAGCGCTCGGTGTCATCACGGAGCTGCGGGCTGCGGGCCATCAACCAACATTTGTGGACATGGGCGGCGGCATACCCATGTCGTACCTGGACGATGCCGCCGAGTGGACCGATTTCTGGTCCGCATTGGAACTGCTGCCGGCGGGTGATGAGTCGCTGACCTGGAAATCAGACAGGCTTGGTACATCCGGAGGCGCACCGGTGGCCGGGGTATACCCCTACCATCAAGAACTTGTTCGCGGTCAATGGCTGGATCAGATACTTGCCACTGTGCCAGACGCCGCCTCGGTGTCGGTAGCCGCCGCATTGGGTGCCGCGCAGATTCAGTTGCGTTGCGAGCCGGGAAGGTCACTGCTCGATGGTTGCGGACTCACCCTCGCCGAGGTGGCCTTCACCAAGGACCGCAGCGACGGGGTTCCGCTGGTGGGTTTGCACATGAACCGAACACAATGCCGTTCCACATCGGCTGACTTTTTGGTTGATCCCGTACTCGTCCACACGGCACGTCCCCGCCGGGAGCGGACCCGCACCAGTGCCTTCCTTGTCGGTGCCTACTGCATCGAGGAGGAACTTCTGCTGCGCCGCCGCTTTGAATTTCCGTCTGGAGTGGCCGCTGAAGACCTTGTTGCGTTCCCCAACACCGCCGGATATCTCATGCATATTGTGGAGAGCGCCTCGCACCAGCTGCCGCTTGCAGCCAACCTGCTGTGGCAGCAAAACGGATGGGTGGTGGACGACATCGACCGGACCCAACTCTAAATCAAGCCGTGGCAGGTGCCCGGTCTGGATCAGGCCCATGCGAGTCCCGGAAACTCAGCATCCGCTGCCTTGCGTGGCCATGCCGGCCAACGTCCCTGCGCGTGGCGCTGTACCAACGCCGTGAACGTCGACTGTCGTGAAGCTCGAAGGCGGGATGTGCATCTCGCCGATGGTCGCCTCACACTTGACTGGCACGCGCCGGCCCACGAAGGGTGATGCCGTCCTCCGGCGCCCAAGGTCAACGGGTGCGGGCTGGAGCATGCGCATAGTGCAGGCGGCCCGTACGGTTCGGTTTGCCCGGCGGTTATTGTTGTGTGGGCCGCGACCCGACGCGGCGCTGTCCTCAACTTGCACGAGCTCATTGACGTCCTCGAATAGTTTGACGACCGCGACGCCACGGAGGAGAAGTCTGCCAATCATTCGTGATGCGCTGTCCAGCAGGCCAAGATCGTGGTGGCCAATTCGTACGCGAAACTGCCAGCCGTCACCTTGTTGGGACCCACCGTGGCAGGGAATGCGGTGGCATCAACGTGCAACGTCATGTTGTCCTTGGCAAAAATGACACTCCCGTCACTTGATTGGAATCCGGGCAGGCCCAGATTGGCCAAACCCTCAATGGGCGGCGCCTGGGCAGCGTCGGCGAGTTGTTTTGCCAGTGCTGCCGCATCGGCGCCATTGGTGGATTCAGTGACCGTCATGACGAAGTCACCAACCTCAAGCGGGTAGGTACAGGAGTACGTTGTCCCGTCCCAATGGTCGGTGGTTGTGGGAATGGCGGGAAGAGCGAGGATCTCCTCGATGTTTTGTTTGGCTTCGTCGGCGCACACCATGGTCGCGGCCTGGGACGGCGCGCTTGCAATGACTGTCAAGACACCTTGCATGTCCGCTGCCTCGCCATGGAATGGATAAGTCCCGGGCTTTTTGGGAGCCGCGAAGTTGACCATGCCGCCGGCGGGCACGCTGACATTGAAGCTGGTGGAATCATCCGAAATGACTTTTTGTGCCGTGTCATCCATGTTCATGACAGTTACAGTGGCACCTGCCGCCAAGGGTTTGGGGTCAATGAACTTTCCGTCGTGAATGTGAATCATCAGCTCCATCGAGCCGGTATCCGGCATCGTCATCTCCGAGCCCGACGTCGGTGAATTTTCCATGCCTGCTGGGGCGGGGGAACCCGTCGTTGTCCCCGTGCCACACGCTGACAGGGAAAAGGCGGCGGCCACTGCCAGCGCTCCGACGAGACTGAATTTCTTGTTCATGATGGGTCCAATCCAGAGCTCTGAGGCTCCATTGCGTGGCTGGCTTCGTGGCTAACCGGTGTGGCTGGACAAAAGATGCCCGTAAACCACTGTGTTTTCGGTGAATTCACCGGTACTCGGCTCATAACCGCCGCAAGTGATCAGCCGGATTTCGGCTCGATCGGTATTGCCATACACGGCCAATGTGGGGAATGCGTCCTTATTGAAGACCTCGCTTCGGTCCACGGCAAAGACGGCCACGGTCCCATCGGCGCGAGTGACCGAAAACTGTTGTCCCTCACTCAGTTCATGGAGGCCGTAAAACACACCTTCGGGGGCCGTGGTGGTGTTCACATGACCCAAAATAACCGAGGGCCCCAGCTCACCGGGGGTGGGCGAGAACTTGTACCAGCCCGCGGGGGAGCCCGCTTCCCCCGGGGGGACTTCGGCTTCACCGTTGGCATCCCGGCCCAGGGTCATCAACTCCGTCGTCACACCGAGATCGGGGATGGACAGGGTCACAGGTGCCGAGGCCGGCAGAATTTGTCCCTGGACCTGCGGCTGGGCCGCCTGAGCGGGGGATGGCGTTGCTGCCGGGGTGCTCGACGGCGAAACCAACGTTGGTGCGGCAGAGGACGGGGGTGCGGCTCCAGCAGCCTGTGGCGCCGTCGTCGGGCCTGGAATAGTGGCGCTGGCAGAGCTTGAGGGATTGGGGGCGGTGGCCTGCCCGCATCCGGCAACACCAAGGGTGAGGGATGTCAGGAGCGCCGCCGCCGCGGACGCCGTGAGGCGACCGCGACGGCTGCTGGTGTTTACCATGGGGAATCGGCCGCCGCTACTTTACTGCGGCAGTCTTTTTGCGGTTCATGGCCAAGGCTGCGCCAGCCGCCAACACCAAAGCGCCACCGCCGGCAAACCATGCAACGTCAGGCGCCGTTGACGCGTTGCTCGATGCCACCTGCGTAGTCACGCCGGTCCCGGGGGCGCCACCAGGCATGGCTGCCATCTGGGACACAGCCAACGTCCCGCACAATGCCGGCGACGTAGCGGCCAACGGCAGGGTCGGGGCCAAATCGCTCTTGGCTGCCTGGCCCGCTGCGGACAAGGTGGCCGGATCCAAGCCATGGACCACAACAACGCCCGTGCCTGCCTTCAAGGACGCGATCGTTGCCTCATTCATGGTGAAGGTCCGCTCATAGGTGTAGCTGGCCCCCATTCCGCCGACGGCCAGGTCAAGGGCTGCCTTGTCGCTGGTGTCACCGCTGGTGGAAAGGGTGGTGCCGATTTTGCCGTAGGAGGGGCCACCCTCGGTGGTGCTGATGACGCCGTCACCGTCGGCGTCGGCCGCGGGACTCGGGCAGACGCCTGCGCCATCGATGTGGATGTGCTGCACGTGCGGGTAAGGCGCGCCGTCGAAGGTGGCTGCCAGACCGCTGACGTTCTCGGTCACCGTGGCCTGGTCACCCGTGAGGGTAATCCACACCGAACCTGTGGCATTGCTGCCGTTGATGGCACCCAAGTTCGTCTCGAACGTGGTGGTGTCAGTGTCGGCGGCCATTGCGGCACCGCCGGACATCGACAAAGCCGCCAGTGCCAGCACTGGCGCGATCAGCAAAGCAGATTTCCTATTCATGAGATTCCTCCTCATAAGTCGTGAACGGCTCATCTTTAAGCGCATCCACTGTGTGATTCGGAGCACTAAGAGGATTGGATTGGAAAAAGCTTCATTCTTTCCTCGTGGTGGCGAAACGCCAAGGGCTCAGTCCTGAAAACGTCGTCCGGCTTCGCGGGCATATTCTGGGGACGAGCGCAGCATCTCGGCGTTGGGCGTGGGGGAGCGCGATGTGTCCATGTGACTCCGTGGAGGAAGAGCAGCTGCCTCCCAGTGAGACCGGTCCTCGTGCCCTAGGCTCGGCTCAAGGCACTGATCTCCGGGGCCCATTGAGTTGAGGCGGCGGGTACAGGGATGATCAGGGGCGGGGCTCCAACAATGGCGGCGCTTCTTTTGAACGATATCGACGTGAGCGGCAAAGTCCATGGGAGCGTGAGCGCAGGCGACCCACTGTGTCCACCCGAAAATAGCCACTCACGATGCCACGACACGTATACCAGCTGTTCAACCGAAAGCGTCCTTCTTGACGGCGGCCTCCATCGCGTCCATCGTTGGAGATGCCAAACAAGGGCTCCAACTCGTGCCAGCCATCTGAGCGGGCTCAGCCAGCTGTGGTGAGGAATCAGTGCAAAACCTGAAAACGTGGGCGAAGTCCACCGTGGGCGGCCAGCGCGTGCTGCTCGCTGTCAAGGCTGCCTTGGCGGTGGGTCTCTCGTGGTTCTTGGCACCTTACATGCCCGGGGTGGCGGATGATTACCCGTACTACGCCCCCTTGGGGGCGTTGGTGACCATGTATCCGACGTTCATGGGATCGGTGCGGACAGGATTGCAAACACTCGCCGGACTGCTGCTCGGGGTCCTGCTGGCGACGGGCGTGCTTCTGTTGGAAAACCCCAATATTGTGTCCATCTCCGTGGCTGTGGGAATTGGAGTGCTGTTGGCCGGTCTGCCCCGTCTGGGAGCCGGCCGTGAGTATGTGCCGGTCGCCACCCTGTTGGTCTTGATCATCGGCGGCCAGGACGCCGAAACGTTCTCCCTGGGCTACGGCATTCAAATGGGGCTGGGCGTGCTGGTGGGCCTGGCTGTCAATGTCACGATTTTTCCTCCGTTGAAGCTGGACGCCGCCCGTCTGCGGATTTCCCGCGGGCGCAATGCACTCATGAGCCAGCTCGAGGACGTGGCCCGGGCACTCGTTGAGCAGTGGCCCCCGGAACATGAGGAGTGGGCCAGCCGTCACCACCTGCTGGAGGCCGCTGTCGGCGACATTCGGGGCGCGGTCCATGAGGCACATGAGAGCCATCAGGCCAACCCGCGAGCCTACCTGAGGTCGCGACACCGCCTTGTCTCCGAAAGTTTTGATGATCTGGCCGTTCTGGAAAACGTCACCTTCCATGTTCGCAACCTCTCCGAGGTGCTTGCTGCCGCTATTTGGGAGGGGCCGCTGGAATTGCGGCTCAGTCCGGAGCTGTGCGAACCGTTGAGCCACTGCCTGCAAGCAACGGCGGACGTGGTGCGGGCCTGGGACGAGGACACGGTGGACGCGGAGATTTTCGACACCGCCGGCAACAGCCTGGCCGACCTCACCACAGCGGTCGCCGTCAGCCGCGAAAACGAGGCCTCCGCACTGACACCGGGTGCCGCCGTGGCCCTGGATGTGCAGCGGATCCTCGCACTCCTCCGGCGGCGCCTGCTGCCAGATGATGACGATGAAAACTCGGAGTGATGCGGCCCCGGCCCAACCCAGCGAATTCTGCGCCACTGGTGGGGCCTGCAGCGACAGCAATCCGGAACGAGCTGGCTGGACAACGGCTTGAATCCGGTGCGGGGAGTGCAACCTCGCACGCCGCAAGCGATGCTTTTTGATCCCGGACTAGAATTCCGGCGATGGAATCGTTACGGTGGAATATACGACGGTCGCTGAAGATCGACCGGTTTGATTGAAGAGGAGTTCTAATGGTTTCCAAGAAAACTTCCGCTAATAAATTTACTGTTCCCGGCCTGTCACTCAAGGCCGGACACCAGGTGGCCGCCAGCCTGCAAGGCAGGCTGTACGCCTTGAACGACCTTCAGCTCACGTTGAAGCACGCCCACTGGAACGTCGTCGGCCGTGACTTCATTGGTGTCCATGAAATGTTGGACCCGCAAATTGAACTTGTCCGGGCCATGATTGACGAAACGGCCGAGCGAATCGCAACGCTGGGCGTGTCCCCGAACGGACTGCCCGGTGCATTGGTCCGCGAACGTGCCTGGGATGACTACGCCGTCGGACGTGCCTCCACGACGGAGCACTTGGCAGCGCTGGACATCGTTTACGACGGTGTTGTCTCAAGCCACCGCGAGGCGATTTCAGCAACAGGGGAGCTTGATCCCATCACGGAGGACATGCTGATAGGCCAAACAGCCAAACTGGAGCTGTTCCAGTGGTTCATGCGTGCCCATCTGGAAAACAACGCAGGGACATTGAGCCACGAGGGCGCGGAGACTGAAAAGACTGCGGCCGCAAAGGCCAAGAAGTAGACTGCGCGCCATACTCCAGCGGCCTGAAGCGACCGCGGGATCTCATCTAGCATTGCAAATACACGTTCCCTCAAGGAGGAATCATGGGTTTCATCGGATGGATTATTCTTGGTTTGATCGTTGGAGTCATCGTTAAGGCAGTCATGCCGGGGAAGGTCGGGGGCGGCTGGATCACCAGTCTTGTTCTGGGCGTTGTCGGAGCCATCGTAGGTGGTTGGATTGGCGACCTGCTCTTCGGCAACGGCAAGATGGAGTTCTGGAACCTGGGCTCGTGGATCCTGGCCATCGTGGGCGGATTGGTGGTTGCCGGCATCTACGGTGCCATCACCGGCCGTTCCAAGACCACAGCCTGAGCGACACCCGCCGGCGCCCGGAATTGGTGGCGGCGGATCATCACAACGACGAACACGATGGAGGGTGAAAAAATGTCCACCAACGAATCTGATGCCAAGCAGCCTGCACCAAAGGAAGCGACCGCCGCAGCGGGCGTAAGCGACGTCGAATCAGATCCCGCACTCAATGACGACTTGGGACAGGACTGGGCAGACGAAGGGGGCGCCACCCCCAACGGCCCGGCGACGTCTTCCACCTGAAGGGCGAGCCCGGCCGATGCTTTTTGAACCGGCCGGACAGTTTCCAAGTTTGTAATCGCATAAACAAAAAGTCGCTGCCGCAACGGCTGCGCAGGCCCACCCTTTGCCCCGCCGGCATGTTGTTGACCGGCGGGGCAAAGGCTTGCCTGACGCCGCGCCAAGCCCACAAATCCAACCGCAAATCCGACAGTGGCGGGACCTTTTGAAACCAGCGCCAGTGTTCACCCATCGCGGGAGCGGCCCGGATCGATCAACGCCAGCCCCGTGGCCGCGTCCAACCGCTTGCGCAGGTGCGCCGGGGATTCGGTCAGCACAACCTCCATCGTCGGGAAAACATGGAGCTTCTGCAGGTGCCCGGCAACGGCGGATGAATCGCGCCTGCCAAACACCGCATGGGCATGCACAGCCGGGTTTCCGCCGTCGTCGGCAATATCGCCGAGACAGGAAGCCAGCTCCATCTGTTCCTCAAATACAGTGGAGAGATAGGTGCCGGACTCGGGGTCAAAATATCCCAGGGTGGCGCTGCTGGCTGCCCCAATGGCACTCAGTGCTGCCGCAGTGATGTGCTGCTCCGCAGCGAAGGCCGTGATGGTGCTGTGGGCCTCCTCGCCTGTGTCAAGGACAAGCAAAAAGCTTCGCAGTCCGTGTTCCTCGTATAGCAGTGTGGATTTCATGTGGGGCCCCTGTCTGTTCCGGTTTTCGTGGTTGAGTCGGTGAGGTGTCGTCGTCATGGCCGCGCTGCACGGAATTCAGCCGGCTTCGGGCTCCTCAGGTGCACCGCTGGCCGGTTGCTGATCTTTGGCAAAGAAGGACACCTTCCCGTTGGGCTCCAGCACTGCCAGGTCTATGTCGGAAAAGTTGCGGAACCCCTGGCCCCGGGCGGCAACCATGAGGTCGTCCAAGCCCATGCGCTCCTTGCGCATCGACTTGAGGTCCGGCACGCCTCCGTGGAGGATGACCACCGGGGATCCTTGGACCAGCTTGCGCATTTTGGGCCATCGCATGTTTGCATAGGACAGCCCCACGGTCAGGATGGCCATGGTGCCTACAGCCATGACCGCCCCTGCCACGGAATGGTCATCCTGGGTGACGCCCTGCTGGACCAGATCCCCCATGGTGATGAAAAGAATCAGCTCGAAGGAGCTCAATTCACCCAGGGTGGACCTTCCCACCGCGCGGGTGATCAGCCAAAGGATGATGAACACCACGGCCGAGCGCAGCACGATGTCCATCAGAGCACCAGCCGGCTGTCCAGGGGAACCGTGGCCACCACGCGTCCGTCCACTGAAACGACGACACTGCCTGAAGCGGAGACGGCGTGGCCGGTCTCCCAGGCTCCCCTGATATTCACCGTAAACTCCTGCGTGTTCGGCGGGTCGTAGTTCAGCTGGACGGAGCCGTCGGCGTAACCCTCATTCGCGGCCCGGGGGGACACGTCCTGCACCGAAAAAACGTCGAGATAGGTCTCGGACAAGGCAATGGTGATGGGTCCGGTGATGGGCTGTCCACTCTCCAGCTGGATGGTCAGGCTGCTTGCCATCCCGGCCCGGCCAGTACCTGAATACTGGACCGTGACGTCGTATCCTGACTTGGAGACTGTGAGTGAGTCCTCCGAGTCGAAGAATTGCAGGAGAGCCAAGACGATGAAGAGGCCGAGCAGGCTCAATATCACCCTGCGGCCAATCCGCCCGGCCTTGGTCTGCCTGTGGGACAGGACATTGTTCAGCGTCGAATCGTTGGCTGCCCGGCTGTTCACAGTACTCACGGCGTCTTTTCGCAAACCGACTGGGTGGACATTCGCTTGTGGTTGCCTGAACTCGCGCCATACGCGTTTTGGCGTTGTTTTGACGTGCGTGCCGCCGAAGAAATTGCTGCCTGCAGCACTGGTGGTGTGGAGGGGCCCGACCGCCCCTCCCAGCAGCCCGGGCTGTTGTGGACGAAGGCACGGTCTCGGCGAAAGGGCTTGCCCATTCTGCCTAGATCACCGGGGGAGCAGAAGGAAAAAATGGGTCTGGCGATGTTGATGGGGCGCCGGGTTCGGGAACAGCCGGGAGGGGCTCGGTGGGATCTTCGGGCCGGTTGGGCCCGTTGGGCTCGGTCGGATCCACGGGCGAATCCGGCTGGGGCGTTTCCGGAAACGGTTCCGGCTCCAGGGGCTGGGGTTCGGCGGGCTGACGACTGTTCATCTTTGCTGCCTCTCGTTGACGCTTGATCATTGATCGGATGCTTCCAAAAACCGATGCTGCGGGCCGACGCGCAGTGCCGATTTTGGGCACTGCGCGTTCAGTACCCATGCTAGTGAGGGGCCCGCGGCGCGTCCACAGCTTTTGACAGGCCTGCAACGGGACGCGACGATGGAAGCCGCCGTCAGCGCCGCCCCAGGGCTTGCGAAAGATATGCGGCGGTGCGCCCGGTGTTTGCCGCAGCCACGTCTTCGGGTGTGCCGCTCGCCATGATCCGGCCGCCCTCGGCCCCACCGGATGGGCCAAGATCGATGACCCAGTCGGCGGCAGCAACAACGTCCATGTCGTGTTCCACCACCACCACAGTATTTCCGGAATTCACCAGGCGGTTGAGCTGGTGCAACAGCAATTGCACGTCGGCCGGGTGCAGGCCGGTGGTTGGTTCATCGAGCAGGTAGAGGCTGTGCCCTCGGCGGGGCCGCTGAAGTTCGGTGGCCAACTTGATCCGTTGTGCTTCCCCTCCCGAGAGCTCCGTCGCGGGCTGGCCAAGCCGGAGATAGCCAAGACCCACCTCACGCAGGGTCGCCAAACTTCGGGCAGCGGACGGAATGCCGGACAGCAGCCCTGCTGCGGCATCCACCGTCAGCCCCAGAACTTCGGCTATGTTCATTCCCTGAAATTCGACGGCGAGCGTGTCCTCATTGAAACGGGAGCCGTGGCACACCGGGCAGGGGCCGTAACTTCCAGGCAGGAACAAGAGCTCCACTGCCACTGACCCCTCGCCCAGGCACGTCTCACAGCGGCCGCCGGCCACATTGAAGGAGAACCGCCCCGCGGTGAATCCTCGAGCCCGGGCGTCGGCCGTTGCAGCGAATTCACGCCGGACGGCGTCGAACAAGCCCGTGTACGTGGCAAGGTTGGACCGCGGTGTCCGGCCGATGGGACGCTGGTCAACCTGGACCACCCGTTCAACGCCCTCGAATCCGGAGTTCGCTGACGCGTTAACCTGTCCACCGGCTGTGGCATGCAGTGTTTCGAGCAGGGAGGACTTGCCTGACCCGGAAACACCTGTCACAGCGGTCAGTACTCCCCGCGGCACCTGAACAGTCACATTGTTCAGGTTGTTCATGTTGATATCGTCGATCCGCAGCCAGTCAAGCGCTGACCGCCGGGTTCCTGCCGGCCCCTCGGCGGAAGCGGTGGAGAAAGCAACGACGGAAGCTGCGGATGACGTCGCGGCGGTTGCTGCGCTGGTGTCTCCGGGTGCCGCCGCATTGCCGGCAGGAGCGACGTTGCCGGCCGGATCGAACGACAGCGGTGACGAGGGTGTGGCGTTTTCCAGCAGGAACGGGCGGGTTACGGACTCAGGAACTTGTGCCAGCCCGGGGATCGGGCCGCTGTACAGCACCCTTCCGCCGTTTTCGCCGGCGAGCGGGCCGACGTCGACCAGCCAGTCCGCCCGGCGCACCATGTCCATGTTGTGTTCCACAATGAAGACGGTGTTGCCCGAACCCTTCAACTGGTCCAGCACCTCCAGAAGCGGTTCGGCGTCGGCCGGATGAAGTCCTGCCGACGGTTCGTCCAAAACGTAGATGACGCCGAAAAGCCCCGACCGCAACTGTGTGGCGATCCGCAGCCGCTGCATCTCACCCGGAGACAGGGTTGGGGTGCTGCGGCCAAGGCTGAGGTAGCCAAGCCCCAGGTCCAGCAGCACAGTGATTCGGTGAAGAAGGTCTTCGGAGATGGCCGCCGCAACTGCCTCCCTGCTGCCAGGGATCTCCGTCCGGTCCCCGTGAAGGCTGCGCAGCACGTCAGCAAGCCCTGCCAGCGGCAAATCGTTCACGGCGGAGATGTTAAGGCCCTCAATTGTCACGGCCAGCGCTTCTGGTTTCAGCCCGCTGCCGCCGCAGTCGGGACATGGCCCGGAATGCATGAAAGCCAGTGCCCGCTCCCGCATGGGCTCACTCTTGGAATCCGCAAGAGTGTGCAGCACATGGCTGCGCGCGCTCCAGTACTTGCCCTTGTAGGGTTTTGCGACCCGGTCCCTTTGCGGCGTCACTTCCACAACAGGCTGTTCCTCGGTAAACAGGATCCAGTCACGTTCCTGCTGCGGAAGCTGGTGCCAGGGAACGTCGACGTCGTAGCCCAGATGGCTGAGGATGTCCCGCAAGTTTTTGCCCTGCCAGGCTCCCGGCCACGCCGCGACGGCGCCTTCCCGGATGGTGAGGCTTGGATCGGGAACGAGCAGTTGTTCGGTGACGGTGTGTGCTGTGCCCAAGCCGTGGCACACGGGGCAGGCACCAGCAACAGTGTTGGGGGAGAACGAATCGGAGTACAGGATTTCCGCACCGTCGGGGTATTCGCCCGCACGGGAAAAGAGCATGCGCAGCGAGTTTGACAGGGTCGTGACGGTGCCCACCGAGGAGCGCGAGCTGGGCGTGCCGCGCCGCTGCTGCATGGCCACTGCCGGAGGCAGCCCGGAGATTGATTCCACACGCGGATTGTTGCCCTGCTGGATGAGCCGGCGCGCATAGGGCGCCACCGACTCAAAATACCTGCGCTGCGCTTCGGCAAAGATCGTGCCGAAGGCCAAGGATGACTTCCCGCTGCCGGAAATGCCGGTAAAGGCAACAATGGCGTCGCGCGGGACATCCACCGCAACATTCTTGAGGTTGTTCTCGCGGGCCCCGCGAACCTGGACAAACCCGGGGCGTTCTTTGCTGTTCGTGGAGAGCTGTGGGGTGGAGCCGTCGAAAGTAACCATTTTTCGACACTAGGCCATCAATGCCCGCAACAGGGAATGTCAGCGATGGCAACTCAATGAACATTGGGTCAATCTGAGCATCGGGTCAGTCGACGGCGTGCCGCCACGGCTCTGCATCACCGTGGCTTACGGGGTGGGGGTGCCGCCGTTGACGTTGAGGGTTTCCCCTGAGACGTAGCTGGATTCGGGCGAGGCGAGGAAAACGAAGGCCGGGGCCAGCTCGGTGGGTTGTCCGGCCCTGCCCAGCGGCGTGTCCTTGCCGAAGGTGGGGAGGGCTTCCTTGGGTTGTCCGTCGCTGACTTGCAGTGGTGTCCAAATGGGGCCGGGGGCGACGGCGTTGACACGGATGCCCCGCGGTGCAAGTTGCTGGGCCAGTCCCTTGGTGAAGTTGTTGATTGCCGCTTTCGTGGCAGCGTAGTCGATGAGCGTGGGTGAGGGGTTGTAGGCCTGCACTGAGGTGGTGTTAATGATTGTGGCCCCGGGGGCCAGATGCGGCAGCGCCGCCTTGGTGATCCAAAACATGGCGAAGACGTTGGTTTTGAAGGTGTCCTCGAATTGTTCGTCGCCAAGGTCTTCGAGTTGGTCGACGGCGATCTGCCGGCCAGCATTGTTGACGATGATGTCCAGGCCACCGAGCTGTTCGACGGCGTTCGCGACCAGTTCCCGTGCCGCGGACGCTGCCGAAATGTCTCCGGGCAGGGCGGCAGCTTTTTGTCCCGCGTCGCGGATCAACGCTGCAATCTTTTGTGCATCGGGTTCTTCGGCCGGCAGGTAGGAGAGGGCAACGTCGGCACCTTCCCGGGCGAAAGCGATGGCCACGGCCGCTCCGATGCCGGAATCCGCTCCCGTGATGAGAGCCTTTCGGCCGGTGAGCCGGCCCGTGCCGCGGTAGCTGGCTTCGCCGCGGTCGGTCTGCGGTTCCAGATCGCGGTCCAAGCCAGGTTCGGGCTGGTCTTGCTTGGGCGGGCTGATGCTGGGGTATCGAGTGACGGGATTTTGGAAGGTGTACTGGTCATTGCTTGTCATCAGTGTTTCCTTTCAGTGCTGTCATTTCGCCAGTGCGCTGACTTGGGATAGGTAAATTCTCGGGAATCAACCGGCGTCGAACGGATCCTCAGGTTCGTCCTTGCCACTAGCAGGCTTCGAAGGGGACCTGGTGGTCCCTGATCCGTCAGGCAGGGATTCCACCGGGGGAGTCTTGGACTCATTTTTGTCCGGAATGTGGCTGATGTCCGGTGCCGCGAGCAGAGGATCCGTGCCGGCAGTGCGTTCCTTGCTGGCGGAGGGATTGTGGTTTTCCATGTTCCTGCCTTCCTTGCGGTGGTTTTCGTGTGCCGTGTGCATGGTTCAGGTGTGCGGCGGCAGGGGCCATGTTCGGGCCACTGTGCTGGAGGAACGACGGCGAACGGGCTGTGCCGCCGGCCGCCTCCTGCCGCTGTCTCCACCCTAGCCACGAGGCAGCAGGCGGTCCACCCGGCGGCGGGATTCCGCTCAACTTCCGGCGGGACGGGGTGCGTGCCTCAG